>JBDTHD010000104.1:0-4073 GCA_039937075.1 Ginsengibacter sp.
TTTTGTAGTGGATGTTTACAAACAAATCAAAATCTTCTTCTGTTGCTTTATCAAATGGAATACTGGCGCCATTGCCAGCATTGTTGATTAAAAAATCAAATTTTTCGGCGTTCCATTTTGATTGAAGAGTTTGCTTAAAATCTTTTATAAAATCTCCGATTGATCCAATTTTATTGGCATCGTATTTCAATGCTGCAGCGTGCTTTCCCATTGCATCAATTTCTTTAACCACCTCGTCGGCAGCGTCCTTATTACTGACATAAGTGATTACAACATCATGTCCTTTTTCTGCAAGGCGTAACGCCATTTCTTTTCCCAGCCCACGGCTGCCACCTGTAATTAATGCTATTTTATTTTCCATGGAATTTGATTTTTAGATTTTACAAATGTAAATATTTTGAAAGCGGTTTTATTTCTATAATTTAAAGGGATATGGGAAAGTAAATTATAAATCTGGCAAATTTGTTAGTTTACTATAAATCTTTTAGAAACTAAAAATATTAGCTTATTCTTTAAAAAGTCTGTGAAATGACTAAAATATTTTAGCGAATAAAAACTTTTATTTTCCGATGGAAATGCTATTTTTATCCCAAAATGAAAAGCGAATAAGTTTAGGCTAATTGCAGGTTTATCGGTTCTTGTGATTGCAATGATTTTAGATCATTGTTTAATTGTTCCGGATTTTTTATTAGGCGCTTTAGAAGGTTTTGCCATTGTACTCATTATTTTTGCTTTTATTAAAAATACAGGAACACAACAAAAATCATAATTTCTGGTGAAACACTCGATTTTGCTGCTTTTTCAAAACTTTTTTATCTTTACCCTATTAATTGATTTTTAAAATTCTAAATGCTCGAAAACAAAGAAATATCAGCCCTTTTTCATTTGATAGACGATCCTGATGATGAAGTTTTCAGCACCATTACTGAACGTATCATTTCGCACGGCCGCGCCATTATTCCTAATCTCGAAAATTTATGGGAAAATAGTCCAGACGAAAATGTGCAGGGAAGAATAGAAATGATCATTCACAAATTGCATTTCAGGGATTTGATAGGAGAATTTAATGAATGGAAAAATGGCAATTGCGAATTGTTGCATGGTTCATTGTTGGTAGCAAAATATTGTAACCCGGAAATGATTGCTACGCCCGCGCTCCAGGAAATAGAAAAAATAAGAAGAAATATCTGGCTCGAACTCAATAGTTATCTTACTCCGCTGGAACAGGTAAATGTAATTTCCGGAATTTTATACAGTTACTATAAATTAAAAGGAAACGAAGTAAGCTACGATATCCGCGAAGATTTTTTGATGGACAAGCTGATAGAAAATAAAAGAGGCAATTCGATTACCAATGGTATTCTCTACCTGATTCTTTGCGAGCTTCTAGATATTCCCGCCAGGGCTATCAACATTCCAAAACAATTTATCCTCGCTTATTTTGACGTGGACTACCAGTTTCCGAATCCTTTAAAACAGCAATCTGAAAAAATTAATTTTTACATCGACCCACTTAACGGTCAGGTGTATTCGCAAAAAGATGTGGAAAGTTATTTCAAAAGGATTTCCGTTCCTCCCGTGCCATCGTATTTTAAAGCGCTTAACAACAAAAGAATTGTGCAGCATCTTCTTGAAGAATTCAGCAAGTGCTTTAGCGGCCCGACTGAAATCTATAAAAAAAACGAACTTCTCTTTCTTGCCAAATTATTAGACGACTGAGAATAGAAAAAAGCATTTTTTGTTTGGTTACTGTAAAAATTGGCTGATTAATTGCGACGTCTTTCCTTATTATCAATTTCTAAATTACTTCAATGAATCCAGTCTACTGTTTTCTGAAAAAATCTTTTTTCGGTTTATCTTTTTTATCTTTTTTTCTTTTGATACAAAGTTGTACTGATCAAAATAGTAAACCAGCATCGGCGAATAATACACAGCATGAAAATGATGCGCTTTATAAGCAATATCATCTTGATAAAATAAAACTTCCTGATGGTTTTAAAATTAGTGTGTATGCAGAAGTGCCGGCTGCAAGAAGCCTTTGCGTCTCTCCTTCCGGAACTGTTTTCGTTGGAACGCGTAATGACAAAGTGTTTGCGATTCCCGATAAAAATAATGATGGAAATGCGGATACGGTTTATGAAATAGCAAGTGGTCTTCATTCTGCGAATGGCGTAGCTTTTAAAGATGGGAGTTTATTTATCGGCGCCAGCTCTACCATTTACCGGATGGATAATATTGAATCCAATTTGGCAAATCCTCCAAAGCCGGTTGTAGTTTACGATCAATTTCCATCTGACGCGCATCATGGATTGAGGTATATTTCTTTTGGGCCTGATAACAAATTGTATGTCGGCGTTGGTGCTCCATGCAATGTTTGTATTCCCTCAAAACCAATTTATGGAACTATTTGCCGCATCAATCCGGATGGTTCTAATTTTGAAATTTTTGCAAGCGGCGTAAGAAATAGTGTTGGTTTCGATTGGAATCCTGACACAAAAGAAATGTGGTTTACAGATAATGGCCGCGATAATTTGGGTGATAGTACACCAAACGATGAATTGAACACTGCGCCTAAAGCCGGAATGAATTTCGGATTTCCCTATTGCCACCAGGGAAATATTCCGGATCCGGAATTTGGGAAAGGGAAAAATTGTGCGGATTATACACCGCCAACAAAGTTATTGAGCGCGCACGTTGCCTCTTTGGGAATGAGGTTTAATGCAGAAAATAAGTTTCCTGCAGAATATAAAAACGCTATTTTTATCGCAGAACATGGAAGCTGGAACAGGACAATTCCCATTGGTTACCGCGTGGTGGTTTTAAAAATGGACAGCAATGGAAAACCGATGGATCCCGAACCGTTTGCTTATGGATGGTTGCAAAATGAAAAAGAAGTGAATGGACGACCGGTAGATGTGCAGTTTTTAAAAGATGGTTCTATGCTGGTAAGTGATGATTATAATGGTACGATTTATAAAATAAGTTATAGTTCCAAAAGCTGATCATGCCGGGATTGATTATTAATTTCCAGATTTTTTTAAATTTCTAAACCATATAAACCTTCCAATCTTTCTAAACTTTCCTTCCTTAAACATTCTAATCTATCTAAACTTTTCTTCATAAATATTCAAATCCCTCTAAACTATAATCCATGCATGATCATCAACACGAAGAAGAACATTTACAGAGTTCAGATTTAATACGGGACGTGGTTATTGGAATGAGCGATGGGCTGACAGTTCCGTTTGCGCTGGCCGCAGGCTTAACCGGCGCGGTTGCCAACAGCTCCATCATTGTGATTGCAGGTATCGCGGAAATAGTTGCGGGAAGTATTGCGATGGGATTGGGCGGTTTTCTTGCCGGAAAGACGGAAAACGATCATTACAATAGTGAATTAAAAAGAGAGTACAGCGAAGTAGAAAGAATTCCTGAAATGGAAAAAAAGGAAGTCAGGGATTTTTTTGAAAATCTCGGTTTGAGTGAAGAAATCCAACTAAAAGCAACAGAGGAAATAGCAAAAGATAAAAAGCAATGGGTTGATTTTATGATGAAATTTGAATTAGGCCTTGAAAAACCTGATCCACGAAGAGCAACAAAAAGTGCATTGAATATTGGGTTGTCTTACGCTGTCGGCGGAATTATTCCGTTAAGCCCTTATTTTTTTATTGCTGATTCCAGGGAGGCTTTAAAATTTTCTGTATTGGCCACCCTTGTTTGCCTGTTTGTATTTGGGTATTTTAAAAGCAAGGTAACCGGAGTTCCGGTTTTGTCCGGCGCACTAAAAGTAATGCTGATAGGAGCCCTCGCTGCTGCGGCTGCTTACTCAGTTGCGTTGATTTTCAAGTAAAATTCTGTGGTTGCTAAAAAAATCATCGTGTTTTTCCTGCGCCTTTTACGATAAAAAGCGCGACTTTACTCTATTTTTTATTTCTATAAAATATTTATACGGAAGTTCCGTTTAATGGATCAATAACCCGTTGCTAACCTATATTTTATAACACTAAAAATGCCAATATTCTTCTGAACGAAAATCCATTTCCACTTACAAGATGAATTGAATTATAAGATCGTAA
>JBDTHD010000105.1:0-4145 GCA_039937075.1 Ginsengibacter sp.
GTGACGAATACCTTAAGAAAAGAATGGCCGATTATGATCCCAACAAAGCGGGCAACAGCAAGGATATTAAAGAAGGCTACATCATAGAAGGGGAGGAGACTACGCATTTTGATGTGCTGGATAAAGAGGGAAATGCGGTATCCGTTACCACTACTTTGAACGGAAGTTTTGGAAGTGGAATTGTAGTTGACGGTGCCGGATTTTTATTGAATAATGAAATGGATGATTTCAGCGCCAAGCCGGGCGTTCCCAATATGTTTGGAGCCGTTGGAGCAGAGGCCAATGCGATAGCGCCGGGAAAAAGAATGCTGAGCAGCATGACGCCGACGATTGTATTAAAAGACAACCAGCCTTACATCGTAGTTGGCACGCCGGGAGGCACCACCATTCCTACAAGCGTTTACCAGACAATTGTTGATATGGTTGATTTCCACATGACGGCGCAGCAGGCGGTTGACTCTCCAAAGTTTCACCAGCAATGGTTGCCGGATGTGATTTATGTAGAAAAAGATTTTAATAAAAACACCATGAGCGGACTTGAAAAAATGGGTTATAAAATTGACGAAAGAAGTTCTATCGGGCGCACCGAAGTGATAGAAGTAAAAAATAAGAAAATCATTGCGGTTGCCGACAGCAGGGGAGACGACGGAGCAGAAGGATATTAGAAAAAATAAGTTTAAAAACAGATTATGAAAAAAATATTCATTCTTCCACTTTTACTATTTGTTGCAGCGTCGTCGTTTGCACAAACGTTTCAGCCGGTAAATAAAAATGCTTCTCCTGAAGCAAAAAAGCTATTGAGTTATTTGTACAGCATTGATGGAAAAAATATTTTAAGCGGCGAACATGGCGATGAGCGCTGGCTCGACACGGTAAAAAGTATCACAGGGAAATATCCTGCTGTTTGGGGAAATGATTTTATCTGGCACGGCGATAAAGATCCTGGGCAGCAAGTGGTAAATGAGGCGATTGAAAAATACAAAGAAGGTTTTCTTATTACCTTAATGTGGCACCAGGGCAGGCCGATTGACAATCCGCCTTATGGATGGAAAGAAAGCGTGCAGGCAAAACTCACCGATGCGCAATGGAAAGAATTAACTACTGAAGGAACGGCTTTGAATAAAAGGTGGCTGGCACAAATCGATGTGGTGGCCGGTTACCTGAAACAATTAGACAGCGCACATATTCCCATTCTCTGGCGGCCGTATCATGAGATGAATGGCGTTTGGTTTTGGTGGGGAAACCGAAAAGGGAAGGAGGGCATTCAAAAACTATGGAAGATGATTTACGACCGTTATGTTAATCATTTTCATTTGAACAATTTATTATGGGTTTGGGGCGCTAACGGCCCACGCGATATTCCCGGCGATGAAGCCTACGCCTACAAAGATTTTTACCCAGGTAAAGATTTTGTAGACGTGTTGGGCGCTGATGTATACCATAAAGATTACGAACAAAAAGACTACAACGAATTGCTGGATGTGGCCAAAGGAAAATTAATTGCCTTAACAGAAGTGGGAGAGTTGCCCAATGCAATTATTCTGAAAGCGCAACCTAAATGGGTTTGGTTTTTGGTTTGGAATAATTTTATTAATCCACCGGCCAATAGCCGGCAAGACGTAAATGCCATTTATGATTTGCCGCAGGTGTTAACGCATGATGAGGTGAAGATGGAGCGATAAAGCAATCTGGACGCTTCTGGCGTCAGGTCGCGGTAAATCTTTAGAAAAAATAATAAATCTTAATTTTTAAAATTTGGAACAGTCAATAGTGTAATTCAATGTAGTGATATCATCAAAAGTTGTGTGGAAAGGTATAATCATTTGATGCGGAACCGGCAGGCCATTGCTCTCAGTATAATAGGCAAAAATAAAATTGATGTCACTATTTGGCCTCGACCTAAAGGAGTAGGCTACTTGAATATTTTGCTCATAAGTACTTTCGGTATTAAACAAGATGTTGCCGCCAGTCGCTAACTCATTTCTTACAACCAAAGGTGGCAGGTTATTATTTAAAATATTAAGATTCAATTTTAGATTAATTGGTTTCCAAACGTAAATATTGTCGGTATTTGTTGCTCCGGCTACAATTGCCCCCGAAGCTGAATAATATTCAGGATAATAAGGAATTCCATAATACTGTTCCTGCAGACCATAAGATTCTCCCGGTTTGAGTTTATAATTGAACGTGATAGAATAATCTCCTTTATTGTCGGTATAAGTAGTAGCTACATCTATGCTGTTTAGCCCACATTCCCAATTGGCACAAAATTGCGAACTTTTAACCAATACTATTTTGTAGCCACTGATTTCCATTTTTCGAATGCTATCAGCAACATGTCCCTTTAATACAGTCGAAACTCCAACATTCTCTTTTTTACAGGAAATAAAAATGTTTATCAATGCAAAACTTAAAGCGATGCCTATGGCTTTTTTCATAACAGTAAGTTTTATTTTTTGTCTACCCTCTTTTTTGTCTTATAAAATACCAGGTTATCGATATTATTCCACAAAAGATAAATACCTCACCGGAACAATGGCCCAAATAAACAATGAAGATAAATACAAAAAGGTGATTTTTGTTCGTTTATAGCTAATTGTTATTTCTTCAGCTTTATATCGCCTGCTGCTGTTGGTATGCCTGCTATCAGGCGTTTATCTTTCATCTGGAGGATATTGAATCTCCTGAATAAAAATCCCTGGTATTTGTTGCTTTACTGTTTCCTTTTGTCTGAACTATGATTTTTTGGGATGAAAGGATTTTTGGATTAAATTATGCCTTTGTTTCATGAGTGTCATGGATTTATTAAATGTAAAATCACATCGTGACTTTCACCAATCCCGGATATTCTTTGAGCATCTTTCCAAAAGTCCACAAAGCTTTATCAATTTCAAAATGGTCATACTCGTCTGCTAACTCCAACATGTCAAGAAAGAAAGGCAAATATTGTTCGTAGAATATTTTCAGTTTTGCAGTTTGAACGAACGGCAAAGTTTTCTCGTCCTGGTTTTGAATAAACATAAATGCTCTGTAAACATGCTGATCAAAAATAGGACAAGACGATGGCCGTATGATATGTAGCAGAAATATTTGCCAAACCGCAGATATTTTGCCAAATGACTTTTCAAACTTGTCCTGATCGAAATTTTTTTTCAATTCATAGATCAATTCCTGATGTTGTAAAATTTGATTTAAAAATGACTGTCCCTTTTTTGAACTTAAATTCATGCCGTTTTTCCAATCAAACAGTAATCGTAAATCTCCTTCAGCGAATTCAGATTTTGTAACAGTTGATTTATACAAATCATATTTAGGATAATTGTATAAACTGCTCCAGCATTTTACGAAAGCGTTGGCGTCTCCAAACAAGTTTAGCTGGAATGTGGGAAATGTTTTTGTAGTTTCTGCACTCATTGTTTTTTATTTTATTAATTATTTTTTCTTCGTTCCAAACATCTCACTTGTCAATTTATCATACAACTCAAATAAAGACTCAATTCTTTTTGTTTCATTGATAAAAGGTTGCGAGGTGGTAAAAGTGTAACCTCACTTAGTGACTTTAATGGGTTTTATTGGAATTACTCCACCTTAAAAGCATATACTTGTTTTCTTTTGATTCCCACATCGATATAGCTGTCTAAACCATTGTTTGATTGAGTCGCAATCGGTTGCCAAACGTCGTAGTTGCAATCAGGTAAATCAAAAGTGAAAATAAAAGAGGAAGGGAGCACTGATTTTTTACCAGGACAAGGAGTAACTACGGCGCCTGGTTGTAGTGTGAATATCCCGGTTTTTTTAAGCACAAACCCTGCTTTGAAAAAGTAAGGGTTGTTACCACAATCGGTATTAAATGTTAGTCCATCTCTTGGCGCTATCACTGGCTCAAAATTTACGTCCAATCCGTTTTCAACTTTTACTTCTGCGTAATTTTCAAGGTTAAATTCTAAAGGATATTGCCTTGTCAGATCAAAATTCACCTTAAGGAAAGTTGTGTCTGTTGAGATGTGTCCGCCACTTAATTTATCATACAATGTTTTGTCTGCGGTTTGAAATTGAACCCAAATAGTATCACCTATCGCATAAACTTTTTTGAATGGTGCTAGGGTGAGGTTTTCAGCATATTGATAAACAGGAATTATTTCGGG
>JBDTHD010000106.1:0-15283 GCA_039937075.1 Ginsengibacter sp.
ATCACATTTTTTTCAGGAAACTGCGAACGGAAAATAAAATCATTGGAAGTGATGGCCATTTCATTGCTTTTCCTGTTGATGGTCGCGCCCAATTTAGTAATGATATCCATCGCTGCCTTTTCATCATTACTGCTGCCAAAATTATCGATTATGGTTGTTCCGGGAGTTAATAATGCAGCAGCGCACGCGCGCTGCATAGAGCTTTTGGACGGTGGGGCTTTTATTTTTCCAAAAACGACAGAAGGTATTATTGTTATGTTCACGTATTAAATTATGAGTTATAAGTGATGAGTTATCAGAGAGTAAAAAATATTTCGTGCAAATCAGTTAATGGAATTTTTTTTATGGAAGCTTTCCCTACGCTGTCAAGAACTACAAAATTCATATCCGCTCCGGATTTCTTTTTATCATGCAAAAGAATATTCCATGTTTTTTCTTTATCAAAATCAAAAGCGATTGGCAATTTATATTTTGAAAGGAGCTGTTTTATTTTTTTTGTTTCTGATTCCGGAAAACCATTTATTTTTTCAGAAATAATACACGCCGCAATCATGCCAATACTAATCGCGCTTCCGTGGGGAATTTTGGCTGTATTTTCAATCGCGTGCCCAATGGTATGGCCAAAATTCAACATTTTTCGCTCCCCTGTTTCAAATTCATCATTAGCAACCACATTGTATTTTATATCCACATTCCGCTCTATTAATTCGGCGATATTCTCTTTTGACGTTTGGAAATCTTCCAAAGTTTTTTCTTCCAGTAAATGAAACATATCCGCATCTTTTATACAAGCATGTTTTATTATTTCTGCAAATCCGTTGATCCATTCTTCACCAGGAAGTGTTTCCAGGATGGAAAAATCATACAATAAAAATTCAGGATGCCGAATAACGCCAACCAGGTTTTTATAGACTCCCACATCTACACCATTTTTCCCACCAATACTTGCGTCTACCATTCCTAGAATACTTGTCGGCACGAATGCAAATTTTATTCCCCGCATATAAATTGATGACGCGTAACCAGCGATATCAGTCACCACTCCTCCACCTACGCCAATGATAAAACTTTGGCGATCCGCATTCATTTCAATTAATTGGCTGATAACTTCATCAACTGCTTTTTGATTTTTAAATAATTCACCTGCTTTTAAAACAATTGTTTTTCTTCCAGAAAATTTTTGAGATTGCTTCGAAAAAACATTTTCGTCTGTAATGAAAATGGTATTTTCTTTTTCTGCTAAATCATCTATCATTTCAAAGCATGCTCCGAAATAGCCATTTATTGATTTATCTGAAAACTGGTATTTTTTTTCAATCATTTCTTTATTCTTCATTCATTATTTTATTTTGATGATTGATACTTTCCATGTGCACCGCATCAAAATATTTGGTAATAAAATCTTTGCCCAGATCTAATTTTTCTCCTTTCACAAAAGCTTTAGCAAGGATTTCATTCCACCGGTTGGTTTGTAAAATAGTAATATTATTTTCTCTCTTATACTCTCCTATTTTATTGGAGATTTTCATTCGCTGACCGAGAAGCGCCATTAACTCATCATCCACCTGGTTGATTTGTTCACGCAATTTTGCAAGGGCTGTTACAAATTCTTTTTCATCTGTTTTTTCCAAACGCCATTTTAATTCACCTAACATTTCAGATAATCTTTCCGGCGTAATTTGTTGTTTCGCATCACTCCAGGCTTTATCAGGATCGATGTGTGATTCAATCATTAAGCCGCCGAAATCAAGGTCAATACTTTTTTGAGCAACAGCCTGCAACCCTGTCCTATTACCGCAAATATGCGAAGGATCGCAAATGAGCAGCATATCAGGAAACCTTCTTTTCATCTCAATTGGAAGGTGCCACATCGGTGCATTTCTAAATTCCGTATTTCCATAATTAGAAAATCCGCGGTGAATCATTCCTATATCTTTCATTCCCACTTTTTGTAAACGCTCAATACCTCCGCTCCACAATTCAAGATCTGGATTGATAGGGTTTTTTATCAGAACCGGCACGTCCACGCCACGCAAAGCATCACAAACTTCCTGGACACTAAACGGGTTTACTGTGGTTCTTGCGCCAATCCAAAGAATATCCACATCAAACTGCAGAACCATCTCCACATGCTTGGCGGTAGCTACTTCTACGGCGATGGGTAACCCGGAAATTTTCTTTGCTTCTGCAAGCCACGGCAATCCTTTTACACCAATGCCCTCAAACATTCCCGGTTTGGTTCTAGGCTTCCATATTCCTGCGCGAAGTGCGTCTACTTTTCCTGTTTTAGCCAGCCTGGTAGCGCATTCTATCACTTGCTCTTCAGTTTCAGCGCTGCAGGGGCCGCTGATGATCACAGGGCGCTTGTTCCAGATTTTTTGAATCGTCTCGTTCATTTTTTTTTGATTTTTATTTTTTATTACACTAATTTTTTTGCCACGAATTACACGGATTATTTTTTGCCACGAATTTCTCGAATTAACACAAATTATCTTTTCATAAATTGACAGTAAAACAACAATTATTAAAGATTTCTATTCTCGATTCACCATTCACTATTCACCGTTCACCATAGCATCACCTTATAATCTTCTTTATCTTATTCGCATTTTCCATCAACTCCACCAAATATTCCAGGTTTTCTTTTTCCAAACTTGCTTTAAATTTTCTCAACTGAGATATATGTTCATTTAAAACATCTAATACATTTTCCCTGTTCTGCATAAAAATGGGCGCCCACATTGATGGATTACTTTTTGCTAATCGAACTGTACTCTCAAAACCACCACCGGCCAATTCGAAAATGGCATCGCCTTCTTTTTCTTTTTCCAGAACTGTGTTCGCCAAAGCAAAAGAAGTGATGTGTGAAATGTGGCTTACATAAGCCGCGTGTATATCATGGTTTTTCGCATCCATATAAACGATATTCATCCCAAGCGTTTTATATATATTTTCAACAACTTCAACCGCATCTTTATCGCTTTTATCCTTCTCACAAATCACACACGACCGACCTGCGAAAGCCTCTCTCACTGCGGCTTCCGGTCCGCTATATTCAGTACCCCACATCGGATGTGTCGCTACAAAACGATTTCTTTTCGGATGATTTTCCAATGATTTACACAATACATATTTTGTAGAACCGGCATCCACTACGATTTGATCGTCATTTACTAAATCCAATATTTGTTCAACCACAGGCACAGTAACATCAACAGGAATCGCCACATAAATAAAATCACTCTTTTTGACTGCTTCTTCCAACGGCAATGCTTCGTCAATAATTCCCAATTCTATTGCCTTATCAAGGCTTGCCTGGGTTCTGCTTACGCCGATTATATTTTTTGCAAATCCTTTGTCTTTCAATGCCAAAGCAAATGAACCGCTTATTAAGCCAACTCCGAAAATGGTAACATTATTAAACATGTTCGATTTATTTGTTCAGTCTTTTTTATTTTTTATTCTATTGATTGCCTCATCCAACTTTTCTTCCGTAGCACAGAGACTCACTCTTACATATTTGTCGCCCGCATCTCCGAAAATTCCACCGGGGGTTATAAATACATTGGAATCATTTAAAACTTTATCTGTCAATTCATAACCATCTTTATATTCGGAAGGAATAGCTGCCCAAACAAATAATCCTGCCTGCTCTTTATCGAACGAACAATTAAGCAATGTCAATAATTCAAAAACTTTTTGCCGCCTTTTTCTATACACCGAATTTACCGAATCGTACCAATCCTGCCCGAGCTCTAAAGCCTTTGCAGCAGCCAATTGCAGCGGAAGAAACATTCCACTGTCCATATTACTTTTGAAGCGAAGTATTTCTTCAATTCTTTCTTTTGCGCCGCAAAGCATTCCCACTCTCCAGCCTGCCATATTATGGCTTTTACTAAAAGAATTTAATTCTATAACCACTTCTTTTGCTCCTTCAAATTTTAATAAGCTCATAGGTTTATCATTCAAAATAAAACTATAAGGATTATCATGGCAGATAAGAATCTGGTGTTTTTTTGCAAAAGAAATTAACTGAGTAAACATTTCGTTTGTGGGTAACTGTCCGGTTGGCATTTGCGGATAATTTACGAACATCAATTTTACATTTTGCAAATCGAGTTTTTCCAATTCTTCAAAATCCGGACACCAATTATTTTCTTTTCTCAGCGTATAAGCGTGCACGTTAGCTCCAGCAATCGTCGCAGCACTTTTGTAAGTAGGATAACCAGGATTGGGAATTAAAACCGTATCTCCGGGATTAATATACGTCATGCAAATGTGCATGAGCCCTTCTTTACTTCCTATCAAAGGCAAAATTTCTGTATCAGGATTTAACTCAACGTCATACCATTTTTTATACCATTTAGCAATTGCGTTTCTAAGCACCGGGCTTCCTTTATAACTCTGGTAACCATGCTGGTTAGGCTTTTCAGCCTCTTGTGCTAACGTTTTTATTACGCCAGGATGCGGCGGTAAATCAGGGCTTCCGATACCGAGATTAATTACTTTTTTACCAGCCTTATTCATCTCATCAATCTGGCGCAGTTTTTTTGAAAAATAATATTCCTCCACGCCTGCCAAACGATTTGCAACATTCGCAATCTTTTTTTGACTTGAATCTTTATTTTCAATAACCGTTGAATTATCGCTCATATATTTTCTTTAAAAAAATTAAACTCCTGCTTTCTTTCCGTTTTTATACACGCCATACACTTTAATATCCGCGGTAAATGGCTTTATCATTTCCAACACATTATTTAATTGTTCCCGGCTGGTAAATTCGCAATCTGCATGAAAAGAATATTTCCAATCGCTGCCCGGAATAGGCATGGATTGAAGCTTGCTGAGATTGATATCACCTTCCGAAATTTTTGTCAGCACTTTTGCAAGACTTCCTTTAGAATGATCTGTCTGAAAAATCAACGAAGCTTTATTAGCATCTTCCATTTCAACTACTGTCTGCGCATTTTCCAAAACCCAAAAACGCGTGTAGTTATTTTTTTGCGTGTGAATATTGGGAGCAATCATATTTAAATGAAAAAGTTGGGCAGCCAATTCCCCGGCAATAGCGGCTATGTGTTTGCTTTTATGCTGATAAACATGTTGGGCGCTTAACGCGGTATCTTCTGTCTCAATCAATTTCCAATTGTGTTTTTCTAAAAAATCGGTGCACTGAAGCAACGCCATCGGATGAGAATGAACCTCCTTGATATCATCAAGCGAAACTCCCGGGTTTACCATTAAATGTTGGTTTACCTGCAGGTAAATTTCACCGACAATTTTCAAATTGCTTCTTTGCAAGAGATTATAATTGGGCAAAATACTTCCGGCAATAGAATTTTCAATTGCCATCAAACCACCGTCACTCCTGCTTTTATCATCAGCGATTTTTACCACATCGCGAAAAGTAGAGCAGCAAATAACTTCTACATCATCTCCGAAAAACTGCCGCGCCGCAGCCTGGTGAAAGCTGCCTTCAAAACCTTGAATGGATATTTTCTTGTTCATCTGAACTTTTTCAATTTTTTATTTGCAAGATGGCTCTCTCATGATGATGCTATTCTTCAATGTTCCTATCATTTTTTTTCATCATGTTCGGGTCATATAAACAAAAATCCCGGCGATTTGTGCCGGGATTTTTTATTGCGATTTTGTCATTTCATTTTTAACAAAAGCATCCCGGACTATTTCTAAAATAGTAGCTAAAATAAAAGAAACCGGTATTTGCATTTGTAATTTTCATTGCTGCGCAAAAATAAGTTAGAATTTGAAAGTAACAAATTTATTTTTTATTTTTCTAAAAAAAATTCTACCAAACGATTGTTTTGGCTAAAGACTTCTAATATAATAACCGCTATTGAAGATTTCGTAAAATAAGAATCATCTGAATTTGTTCGTTTACTCTGGCGACTAAAACATATTTACGCCGCTTCTTCCATCTTTTTCATTCCATCTTTATGCAAGAGAATTTTTATCAGAAAAATAATTGCGGTTACGGCAAAAATTCCACCAATGATCCAATTTAATAAACTTTGATTACCATTGAGTTTTCCTACAATCCATTTTCCACCAAAAATAAAAACACAATTTCCCAAAAATGTGCCCAGACCTATTCCAATGATATAAATATTGTAAAAAGAATTTTTAGGCTGCAAAATATTTTTGCTAAAAAGCACGGTGCTCCAGCCAAACCAAAAAGGGATTTGCATTGGAGTGATCGCGCTCAACATTACACCTAAAAGAAAACGATTAATATTATTATTCAGCATTACATTTTTTGCATGATGCGGCTGCATGGCGGCTGCAAAACTTCCAATGGCAAGCGCTAAAACGATCGCAACGGTAATCCATTCCATCCAGCGAAAAAGTTTTTTTTGTTTGCGCACCCAATTAATTCCAACCAATGAAATTCTCACGTAAATCATTTCCACGAATAAAGATCCAAAGGAAAACAAAATCGCATTCCGAACATTTTCCTGCACGCTTATTTGCATCGCTGCCACATTCAAAGTACCTAAAGGAAGCGAGCCTAAAAAACTCACGATCATCCCCCAAAAAAATACTTTAATTAATGGCATAAAATCATCAGTTCTTTTTTGCAAAAACAGATAACGTGACAGCTACCAGGTTGCTCAAAACAATACTCTGCGATCCAACTTGAAAATCGGTACGGTTTAGGTTAAAGCTCCCTGTAAAAAGATAGCCGTTGTTTTCTTCTTTTGCCTGGAATGGAAATGCAATTGCCTTTGTAACACCTTTAATAATAATGCTTCCGGTAAAATAATAAAAACCCGCAGTCGTTTTATTTGTCTTTTCAATTTTTGAAGAAACAATTTTTATGAGTGGAAATTTTGCGGCATCAAAGTACTCATCACTCACTAAACTTTTATCGCGCATACCATTGTCAGTATCAACGGTCGAAGTGGCTACAGAAACGTCAAATGAAGATCCGGCAAGGTTTTCCGGCAAAAACAGAACATCTCCTTTTAGTCCTGCAAAATCTCCACCCGTAGCAATACCAAAATTTTTAATCACAAAATGGACCTTACTTGCAGAATCAACCGGGGCATATTTTTGAGCATTTGTATTGAGAGAAATAAATAATAAACACGGTAACAAAAATTTCATCACTTTTTAATTTTTTGGCAAGATGTTTCTTTTTCAGGGAATTTCCTTATCCGCCTTATTAATTAATTTATAATATTTTTTTGTTTGGCGACGAAAACGAATTCCTTTCCAAAAGGGCCAGTAAGAAATTCCTTGCTCATGATTGTATCGGCTGATTTTGTATAATATTTTCCAATGTTTTAAAATTTCTTTCCACGCGCCTTTTAAAGTGTAACCGGTGTCATAAAAGTGGTTTGGCTCCGCGCCACAACCGTTGTATTCGAGAATCAAAAAATTTTTTCCTTGTTTCAACTCTTCAATTGAGTTGCACATAATATCATAGCGGCCATAAAAAAAATCATTAATTCCAAGGCTGATCTTATCCAATAAATTTATAAGCTCATCATTTATTTCTGCGCTTAGATCAAAGAAATCAGCACCGCGATTGTGATTACCGGCGTGGCTTAAAAAATATACTTCGCCTTCAGGAATTATGTTATCGAAATTAATTCCGTGTTTTGTTTTTAAGTCTTCAAGCCTTTTTTTTGTTTTCACATTCTCCATTAATAGATCTTCCAGGGTATGAATACCATCTCCTGTAACACGCATTGGCACTTTTTGAAGAAACCCCGTAATAGCACCTTTTTTTTCAAAAGGATAACGATAATAAAACAGGCTTACCTCAACGGGATAATTGATAAATTCCTGGATAAAATATTCTACAGGAATTCTTGAATGGTATTGTTTTAAATGATCTTCATTTTCAATTTTCCTAAATAAAATTCCCTGCCCTCCCACTTCCGGTTTTACGATCAACGGATAGGTAATGGCTGAAAGCTCTAATTTCTTTTGGACATCAGAAAAATTTTCTGATGGTTGAACATTAAAGTAGTTGGGGCAAAATTCCGCTGGCAGAAGCTCGTGCATTTCTTTTTTGGGTTCTCCATCCAAACCTCCAAAAGTCAGTTTAGGATTGCTTGGTGTAAAAAACCAGGGCGAACGCGAACGTATCATATACCAAACCCACGCAGGCGCAATCGGCGCATATAAAATTTTAAAAGGCCATTGTTCCCAGTTTTTAATCTTTTTAATTAGCTCCATTCCGTTTTTTGATAGCCGCAAAAATAAGTTAAACAGACGAACCACTTGCTTCAAATCAAAATAGTTTGTTGTATTTTAGCTGCTAAAATTTACATAAAATGCATATCCCAACAATGGCTGAAATGGTGGCGGAAGGCAAATCTCCGGACGTTTTGTTTTATGTAGGTTGCGCAGGAAGCTTTGACCAGAGAGCACAGAAAATAACGAAAGCTTTTGCGACAATTTTAAATAAAATCAATATTAATTATGCCATCCTTGGAAAAGAAGAAATGTGTAATGGAGATCCCGCCAGACGCGCGGGCAACGAGTTTTTATTTCAAATGATGGCGTATCAAAATATTCAGTTGCTCAACGGATACTCAATTAAAAAAATCGTAACAACCTGTCCTCATTGTTTCAATATTTTAAAAAATGAATATCCTGTTTTGGGCGGTAATTATGAAGTAATTCATCATACTGTTTTTTTACAACAGCTTATTGATGAAGGAAAAATAAAAATGAAAGAAAACGGGAGCTTTAAAGGAAAAAAAATTACGTATCACGACAGCTGTTACCTTGGCCGCGCCAATAATATTTATGAAGCGCCGCGAAAAGTTTTGGAAGCACTCGATGTAGAATTGACTGAAATGAAAAGATCGCGGAGCAATGGTTTCTGCTGCGGAGCCGGCGGCTCTCAGGTTTTTAAAGAAGAAGAAAAAGGCAATGAAAGAGTTAATGAGGAACGAACCAGGGAGGCTATTGAAACCGGCGCAAAAATAATTGCTTCCAATTGTCCCTATTGTATGATGATGCTGACGGATGGCGTAAAGCTGCATGAAAAAGAAGATGAAGTCAAGGTGATAGATTTGGCAGAATTGATTGCAGAAAGTATGGAGTGAAATGGTGAATGGTGAATGGTGAATTGTGAATTGTTAATGGTGAATTGTTAATGCAAGGTTTAGAATGGTTTAGATGGTTTAGATAAAAGAAAGAAAATGTCAGAAAATATAAATAATAATAACGAATCTTCCGGGTTGAAAAATGCAGAAAATCTAATTTCGGAACCAGGTTTAGGAGAAGCGAGGAGCTTGAATTTCATCGAGGAAATTATTGAAGATGATATCAAAAACGGCAAACATAAAAGCATTCTTACCCGTTTTCCACCTGAGCCGAATGGGTATTTACATATTGGGCATGCGAAAAGTATTTGTTTAAATTTTGGCGTCGCACAAAAATATAATGGCAAAACCAACTTACGTTTTGATGACACCAATCCTGTAACGGAAGAAACGGAATATGTGGACAGCATTAAAGAAGATATTCATTGGCTTGGATTTACGTGGAGCAACGAATATTATTCAAGTGACTATTTTGATGAATTGTATCTTTTTGCTGTAAAGCTTATCAATAATGGGCTTGCGTATGTCGACGACAGCACTTCAGAACAGATTGCCGCAGACAAAGGAACACCAACTGAGGCTGGAAAAGAAAATCAATTTCGAAGCAGAAGCATTGAAGAGAACCTTCGTCTTTTTGAAGAAATGAAGGACGGAAAATATAGAGATGGAGAAAAAGTTTTGCGTGCAAAAATTGATATGGCTCACATAAATATGCTGATGCGCGATCCGATTATGTATCGCATCAAGCATGCCCCCCACCATCGCACGGGAGATAAATGGTGTATCTACCCGATGTACGATTTTGCACATGGTCAAAGCGATAGTATTGAACAAATAACGCATAGCATTTGTACTTTAGAATTTGTGCCGCATCGTGAACTTTACAATTGGTTTATAGAAAAATTGGAAATTTTTCCTTCGCACCAATATGAATTTGCCCGTTTAAATATGACTTATACGGTTATGAGTAAACGAAGATTATTGCAATTGGTAAATGAAGGAATTGTTTCAGGTTGGGACGACCCAAGAATGCCTACACTTTCGGGTTTGAGAAGAAAAGGTTACACGCCTCTAAGCATCCGGGCTTTTTGTGATAAAATCGGCATTGCCAAAAGAGACAATTTAATCGAGATAAGCCTGTTGGAATTTTGCATTCGTGAGGAGTTGAACGACACAGCCAATCGGGTGATGGCAGTTTTAAACCCTGTGAAATTAATCATAGATAATTATGATGAAAATGAAACTGAAGAATTAACTACAGAAAATCTTCCAAATGATCCGGGAAATGTAAGAACCGTAAGCTTTTCAAAAGAACTGTGGATAGAGGAGGAAGATTTTATGGAGGTACCAGTAAAAAAATGGTTCAGATTGGCGCCCGGCCAAATGGTTCGGTTGAAAAGCGCTTATATTATTAAGTGTGAAAGTTTCAAAAAAGATGAGCATGGAAATGTAACAGAGATACATTGCACTTACATTCCGGAAAGCAAAAGTCATAACGACACCAGCAACATAAAAGTAAAAGGAACGATTCATTGGCTAAGCGCTAAAACCGCTGTGAACGCAGAAGTTAGGTTATATGATCGCCTATTTAAGGTAGAAAATCCTGCCGCCGAAGAAGGAGATTTCAGAGAATTTATCAATCCAGATTCGTTACGGATTATTAAAAACGCTTTTATAGAACCGCACATTCAACATGCTGAAACCGGCGCCCATTTCCAATTTATACGCAATGGATATTTTTGTATCGATAAAGATTCCAAACCAGGCGCATTGGTTTTTAACCGGACGGTTACTTTAAAAGAAGGATTTAAACCAAAGCAAAATTGAGAGTAGTAAACCAACAAATAGAATGAATTTTAAATTTGCCGAAACTTTGGTGTTGACTATTAATTAATTCGCAAAAATAAATATTGAATATATTAAGAAATCATTGGTACGATTTGGGCGCAATTCTCGCTTTAGTCGTTTTATTTTTTTTATTCAAAAATTATCATGCGCTTACCGATTATGAGCTATTGATGTGGCTAAGTCTTGTGTCTCTTTTTTTTCATCAGTTAGAAGAACATAGAATTGTTGGGACCTTTCCCGGAATGATGAATCATGTAATGTTTCATAGTGAATTGCCCGATCGTTATCCATTAAATACCAATACCGCTTTAATCGTTAATGTACTGGTTGGGTGGTTGTTTTATTTCTCCGCCGCGTTTTTCGGAGAGAAAACTATTTGGCTTGGAATAGCTACCATACTGGTTTCTATTGGAAATTTTATTGCACATACTTTTCTTTTTAATCTAAAAGGCAAAACCTTTTATAACGCAGGAATGATAACAAGCTGGATTTTTTTCGTACCGTGTGTCTATTTTTTTTTCAAAATTGTCTACGCCAATAATTTAATTACTACAGCCGATTATTTAATTGGAATTCCAATTGGAATCGCCTTGAATGTAATTGGAGTTTTAAAAATGATCGACTGGCTTAAAGATAAAAACACGAAGTATATTTTCCCTCAGAGAAATTTATTACCGCAAGACAGAGATGTAAATCTCAAGAAATAAAATAGCCTGCAAGAAATCCAATCAGGCTTTTTTTAGCCGTTTCCTGGTTCCTTCTATATTTGGCAAAAATCCTGTTATAATGCCAATCAGTGGAAGAAAGGAGCATATATGAAATACATAAATGATACTCGTTTTATCTGCAAGATTACCTAATAACGCAGAACCTATTCCGCCCATTCCGAAAGCAAAACCAAAAAACAATCCTGACACAAGTCCAATTTTCCCCGGAATTAACTCCTGCGCATACACTAAAATTGCAGAGAATGCAGAAGACAAAATCAAGCCGATTGGAACTACTAATATTATAGTCCATAAAAGATTCGCATAAGGCAATGCAATTGCAAAAGGCGCCGTTCCTAAAATGGAAAACCAGATCACATATTTCCTTCCAAACCTATCGCCCAGCGGGCCTCCTATCAAAGTGCCACCTGCTACAGAAAAAAGAAATACGAATAAATAAATCTGCGAAGTTTGAATACCTACGTGAAACTTATTGATCAGATAAAAAGTAAAATAACTAGTGAAACCCGCGAGGTAAAAATATTTCGAAAAAATTAAAATCAGCAAAATGGCAACCGACCAGGAGACTTTTCGTTTCGAAAATGACGGATGAAAAACAGCAGTTTTAGTTTTTGTTCTCGATTTTCCCGCAAGCACATGAGTTTTGTACCAGTTTCCCACCTTTGTCAAAACAAAAATGGCGAGCAAAGCAATTAAGGAAAACCAAATAATACTCATCTGGCCGTGCGGTACGATGATCCATGCCGCCAGCAGCGGCCCGATGGAACTTCCGAGATTACCTCCTAATTGAAAAATAGATTGCGCCAAACCGGGCTGATCGCCCGCTGCGGAATGCGCCATCCTTGAAGACTCAGGATGAAAAACTGAAGAACCAATCCCAATAAAAGCCACCGAAATTAACACCACATAAAAATGATGAGACATGGATAAAATAACCAACCCTGTTAGCGTAAAACCCATCCCCGCAGCCAAAGAATAAGGCTGGGGTTTTTTATCCGTATATATGCCTACACACGGTTGTAGAAGCGATGCAGCCATTTGAAAAGTCAAGGTAATCAATCCTACCTGCGCAAAGGACAGGTTGTAATTGCTTTTTAAAATAGGGTAAATCGCTGGTATCAACGATTGAATGGTATCATTTAATAAATGCGAAAAGCTGATGGCAAATAAAATCGGGTAGACTGTTCTTTCCAGGTTGTTTTCTAATGTGGTGGAATTATTCATTTTAAATTTTCGATTGGCAAATTTAGATAAGATGCCATCAATGAAGAAAGATCGCTTTGCTTTATTTTAGAAAAGAATGGGTAAAACCGCGTAAAGAGTAAAAATTTAAATTTGTTTCTTATTTTTAGCTTTTTAAAATACCATGCTATTCACCAAACTCTATTTTTTTAATTCCACGATTCGCACTTAAGCAGAAAACTGGAAAAAATTCACAAAATTAAAAAGCATGCGCGAACCAAAACACGACAAGGAAAGGTTGGATTTTCAACTGGAAAGATTTACATTTTTTACAGACGGCGTTTGCGCCATTTGTATTACTTTGTTAATTATTGAGATTAAGGTACCGGATTTATCCAATCCAAGCGATCCGCTTTTGTGGCAGGCTCTTTCACACATGTCACTGCGCTTCCTCGGATTTGTAATCAGCTTTGGAATTGTCGGCCATTACTGGTCGGTGCATCATCGAATCTTTGGATACGTTGTAAAATATACAACCGGCTTATTGTGGCTTAACCTTGCTTTTCTTTTTACGGTGGTATTGCTTCCGTTCAGTGCAGGTTTTCTTGGAGAATACAGTTCTTATTCAAACCTTAAAATCCCGTACGGAGTTTACACTTTTAATATGTGCCTCACTGGATTTATGAATTGTTGGCTCTGGCTTTATGTAAGCAATCCAAAACGAAAAATGCTTTCGCGAATAATCTCTCCCGCCCGCATCAGGCTTGGCGTATACAGAAGTCTCGTAATTCCTGTCGTTTTTGTTATTTCGTTTTTGGTATCATTTGTTTTACCGGTAATTTCAAAATTAATATTGTTGTTAATTCCTGTTATTCTTCATTGGGGAATGAAAACCCTGGAGAAAAGAGCAGAGACAGATGAAATTATTTCAAAAAAAATAAGTACGAAAAGTATCGTTGCATTACCGGACTCAAATGTTTAAAAAAATTTCAGTTGATTTGAAAATCTTATTTTGAAAAGATAAATATTTATCTTGAATAAATAAAAGTGAAAGTGACGCTTGGAAGCGAATTGAGTCAATAAATTTGTACATTTATTGCGCACGAATTTCATATCGCCGCTAACCATTAAAATGACTTCTAAAAACCTATTTACAAAAATCAAAAAGAATTGGGGAAGTGTAATTTTTTACGCAATCATATTGCTACTGATTTTTAGCCCCGCTGCAAAATCATGGGTATTAGAACGCGTCATTTCCACCGGTTTTTTTAACGCCAAAATAAAAAGAGAAGCAGCTGCAAACCTCCAGGCGCCGCCGGTTTTTTCTTTACAAGATTCAAACGGAAATATCATTTCTTCAGCTTCGCTAAAAGGGAAAGTAGTTCTTATCAATTTCTGGGCGTCATGGTGTCCGCCATGCAGAGCCGAAATGCCGTCTTTGAACAAATTATATTTAACGCTAAAAAATGACAACCGGTTTGTCCTTTTATTTGTGAACGAAGACGAAGACAAATCAAAAGCCGCGCAATTTATTCAACAAAATAACTTTTCAATTCCCATTTATAATCGTTTACAATTTCCCCCGGAAATATTTAGCGGAACTTTGCCAACGACTGTCATTTTGGATAAAAATGGTAATATCGTTTCAAAGCACGAAGGGATTGCGAATTATGACAACGATAAATTTATTAGTCAATTAAAAGCGCTGTTGTAAAAATTAAATTTGAAAGATTTATATTGTTGTAAAAAAAATGACAGAGGCAATTAAAAGCAAAGGAAATATCACCGATCATTTAGCAAACGAAAGAACATTTCTCGCATGGATGAGAACAAGTATTGGCATTATGGCGTTTGGATTTGTAGTGGTAAAATTTTCCTTGTTTGTAAAAAGAATATCATTGCTTTTGGGTAAATCTTATGTAGCTCCAACACACGGATATTCAGCAATAGTCGGAATTGTATTGGTTTTAATTGGAACAATCACAATTATTTTTTATTATGTAAGGTACCGTCAATCAGAAAAGCAAATCAGCGAAGGAACTTATGTTCATTCAACACTTCTCATCACCATTATTTCAATTTTTATTTTAATAGTGAGTTTATTGTTGGTTGTCTATTTAATAACGAGTGCCGATTTATAAACAGTTATAAGATTAAGATTTAACCCGGCCAATCGCAGTGAACCAACAAAAAAGTTGATTTCTTATTTTGCAAAATAAACTGCTTGCAGCAAACTTCTAAAAATTTATAGTATCCAATCTCACGTAAAAAACAGCCTGAAATAAAAAGATGGTTTTGCAAGTTCTTTTTTCAGATCTATATCATTCAGCATAGAACTGATGAGCATTTGAACTGATTTATTTTTGTTCGCTTTTTTTACAACAAAATTAATAATCCGTGGATACCGCGAAAGCTTTTGCATAGTGTGGCTGAGTTTAA
>JBDTHD010000107.1:0-5051 GCA_039937075.1 Ginsengibacter sp.
AGGGCGAAGGTTTTCACCAAGGAAAAGCTGCGTATTTTATCCGGCTGTCCGGTTGCGATGTAGGCTGTGTTTGGTGTGATGTAAAAGAAAGCTGGGATGAAGAAAAATATCCTTTGCAAACAATTGAAGAAATCGTCTTGAAAGCAACCGAGCATCCTGCACGCCTGGCGGTTATCACCGGCGGAGAACCTACTTTGTATAACCTGGAGCATTTAACGTCTGCCTTAAAAGCAGAGGGCTTTGCAACCAATATTGAAACTTCGGGTTCCTCTCCGCTAACGGGAACCTGGGACTGGATTTGCCTTTCGCCCAAAAAATTCAAACCGCCGTTACCAGCAATTCTTACAAAAGCAAATGAGCTAAAAATAATTGTTTTTAATAAATCTGATTTTCTATGGGCTGAAAAGTATGCCGCAAAAGTTTCCGATTTATGCAAATTGTACCTTCAACCAGAATGGGGAAAAGCAGAAATAGTAACGCCATGGATTATTGATTATGTCAAGCAAAATCCTAAATGGGGACTTTCATTGCAAATCCATAAATACATTAATGTTCCGTAGAGACAAGTCGCGACCTATCCCTACCATTAACAACAAATTAAATAATTGGGGGTTAAATTCGTTTACCTAATAAACCCAGATGAAAAAATTACTTCTTCTCGTTATATTATTCTCTTTTTTTTTAAAAGCGAAATCTCAATGGTACGATCCTGACAAAGTAGATCATAAAGCCAATACGATTTACAACCTCGCTATAAATAAGGCAAGGAATGGCGACTACGTTTCTTCAATAAAAATGATAAACGAATCGTTAAAAATAGAGCCTAAATTTGTGGATGCGTACTTATCACTGGCAGGCATATACGCAGATATGAAAGACTATCAAACGTCCGTTGACAATTTTCAAAAAGCCTTTTTAATGGATTCCATTTATTCTCAGGACTATTATCTCCCCTACTCTATTTCACTTGCCGGCACTGGACAGTTTGATGATGCATTAAAAGCGGTAAATAAATTCTTATCTATTCCAAAATTGAATGACAGAAGTATTAAGGCAGGCGAATTTAGAAAAAAAACGTACCAGTTTGCGATAGATTATGCGCAGTCGCATCCTGATAAAAATTATGTTTTTGCTCCTCAAAATATGGGCGATAGCATCAACACAGCTGACCTTGAATATTTTCCTTCTTTAACGATTGATGGCAAAAAATTAATATTTACCAAACGAATTAATAACAAAGAAAGTTTTTATGAAAGTGACCGCAAAAATGGAAAGTGGGGAAAGGCTTTTCCTCTCGTAGGAAAAATAAATTCACCTGAATTTAATGTAGGCGCGCAAAACATTTCACAAGACGGCCAGTGGCTTGTTTTTACCGGATGTAATTTTCCGGAAGGCTTCGGAAGCTGTGACATTTACATTTCATTTCTTGCAAAAAATGGATGGAGCGAGCCTCAAAATTTGGGAAGAAATGTCAATTCAGAATTCTGGGAATCTACACCTTCTCTTTCGCCGGACAAAAGAGATTTATATTTCAGTAGCAACAGGCCCGGTGGATATGGGGGAAAAGATATTTGGGTTTGCCACCGGACAGAAACCGGCTGGAGCCAGCCGGAGAATTTAGGTCCTGAAATAAATACCGCGGGCGATGAAAGCACTCCGTTTATTCACGCCGATAACCAGACCTTATATTTCAATTCTTCCGGCCTGCCGGGTTATAGCGAAAAACCAGATCTTTTTGTGACCAGGAAACAGCCCGATGGAAAATGGGGCAAGCCGGAAAACCTGGGATACCCGATAAATACAATTGACGATGAAGGTTCGATGATTGTGGATGCCGATGGAAAAACAGCTTATTATTCAAGCGATAAATTTGGTTCAAAAGGCGGCCTGGATATTTATACTTTTGAGCTCAGAAAAGATCTTCGTCCTCTAAGAACTTTGTGGGCAGAGGGAAAAGTATATGACGACAAAACCAAAGCAGGCTTGCCGTCTACTGTGATTCTTACGGATGTAGACACGCGCCAAATTATTAGCAAATTGCAAACAGATGAAGATGGAAATTATTTGGTTACCATTCCGGTAGGAAAAAATTACGCATTCAATGTTCACCGAAAAGGGTATTTATTTTATTCTCAGAATTATGACATGAACCATGTTTCGTCTGATTCAGTTTTTCATGTTGATATTCCATTGGAACCGATTGCAGCCAACGCGAAAGTGATTTTAAAAAATGTATTTTTCGATACGAAAAAAACAGAGCTGAAACCGGAATCAATCAGCGAATTGGATGACGTGGTAAGACTGATGAACGAAAATCCAAATATGAAAATATTGATCAGCGGATTTACAGATAATGTCGGAACAAATGCAGATAATTTAAAACTCTCAACCGGGCGTGCTGTTTCTGTTGTGAACTATTTATTAGCTAAAAGAGTAAACAATTCGCGCCTGTCTTTTAAAGGTTTTGGCGAGGCTAAACCGATTGCGACCAATGAAACAGAACAAGGCCGCGCACTGAATCGGAGGACGGAAATGAGTGTGGTAAGTAATTAGGAACGGGTCAGAATAATTACTTAATCAGATTGTCCTTTTATCTTCTTCATAAATAAAATAATCACGCTGCAATTAGCCTAAAACCGCTAATCTATGCCGGAACAGAAATCTTCATTATTTCTTCTTTTACTGCAATTGTTTTTTATTTTACTAAAAATAATTTGCGAAAATCTGTGTAATCAGTGGCAATAAAAGAATTTTAATTATTTTACAGACACTAAATTTCATCATGCAAAAAGAACTGCTTTACCAAATAGCGCTAACGCTAATTCCTAACATTGGCGATGTAAATGCAAAGTCGCTTGTAAATCACTTTGGTAGTGCCGAAGCTATTTTTCATGCGCCCAAAAAAGAACTGGACGAAATAGAAGGAATCGGAATTATCCGTGCAGGCTCTATCAGAAACTTCAAAGATTTTAGCAGGGCTGAAGAAGAAATTCAATTCATTAATAAATACAAAATCACACCTCTTTTTTTAACCGACAAAAATTATCCCCAGCGATTATTGAATTGCTATGATAGCCCGCCGATGCTATATTACAAAGGAAACGCGGATTTGAATTGCTCAAGAATTATTGCAATTGTGGGCACGAGAAATCATAATGAGTATGGTAAAAATATTTGTGAGAAATTGATTGCGGAATTGATAAATGAAGAGGTTCTGATTGTAAGCGGATTAGCGTTCGGAATCGACAGCATTGCTCATAAAAATGCTTTAAAAAATAATTTAAAAACGGTGGGCGTTCTTGCTCACGGTTTAGATAGAGTATACCCAGCTCAAAATTCTACTTTGGCAAAACAAATGATTTCAAATGGCGGCCTATTAACTGAATTTAAAAGCAATACCATTCCCGATAAACAAAATTTTCCAGGCAGAAACCGTATTGTAGCAGGAATAAGCGATGCAATCATTGTAATAGAATCCGGAATAAAAGGTGGTTCACTAATTACAGCCGAGTTAGCCAACGGGTATAATAAAGATGTGTTCGCTTTTCCAGGCAGGGCTGATGATTTAAAAAGCGAAGGCTGCAATTTCCTGATAAAAAATAATAAGGCTGCATTGATAACATCTGCAAATGACCTTCTTGAAAATATGAGCTGGAAACAAAATAAAAAACCTTCGCCCAAAAAACAAAGAGAATTATTTATAGAGCTTACAACAGAGGAAAAAGTAGTGGTCGACATTTTGCAAACTCATGAGCAGATACAAATTGATGAATTGTATTTTAAAAGCAAACTCAGCAGCAGCGCCATTGCGCAAGCGTTGCTGATGTTGGAAATGCAGGGAATTGTATCTTCAATGCCTGGAAAAATTTACAAGATGAATTGAGAAAGGGAATGATCAATGTCGAATGGTGAATAGATTTTACTGATAACTTATTACTAATAACTCAAAACTTATTGACAAATCCTTTTTTATGCTTTGCCGGATTTCTTACCTTTGCGCATGGCAACAATAAATAAACCGTCTACCGGTTCCAAAAAGATTTTTGGCGAAGGATTGACCTTCGATGATGTTCTTCTTTTACCCGCATATAGTGAAGTTTTACCACGTGAAGTAGATACTTCTGCGCGTCTCACAAAAAATATTATTCTTAAAATTCCCATGCTGAGTGCGGCAATGGATACCGTTACAGAAGCCAAATTGGCTATTGCCCTGGCGAGGGAAGGCGGTCTTGGCTTTTTACACAAAAACATGAGTATTGAAGCACAGGCTGCACAGGTAAGAAAAGTAAAAAGAAGCGAGAGTGGCCTCATCTTAGATCCGATTACTTTACAATTGGACGCCACGATTGGCGATGCATTAATTTTAATGAAAGAAAATAAAATCGGTGGTATTCCCATTGTTGATCAAAACGGAAAGCTGGCAGGCATTTTAACCAACAGGGATCTTCGGTTTGAAGACAATATGAAACGACCGGTAAATGAATTAATGACTTCCGAAAATTTAATTACAGCCCCCGAAGGAACCGATTTAAAAAAGGCACAATCCATTTTAAGAAAGTATAAAATTGAAAAATTACCGGTTGTAAATAAAAAAGGAATTTTAAAAGGATTGATTACTTATCGGGATATTTTGCAGGTGCATAATCATCCACTTGCTGCAAAGGATCAATTTGGAAGATTGCTTGTTGGCGCCGGCGTTGGTATTACAAAAGATATTGCAGACAGGGTTTATGCGTTACAACAGGTAGGCGTAGACGTAATTGTGCTGGACAGTGCTCATGGACACACAAAAGGAGTTATTGATGCACTTAAGAAAATTAAAAAAGACTTTAAAGGCCTGGAAGTTATCGCAGGAAATATCGCAACGGCAAGTGGTGCAAAAGCTTTAGCAGAGGCGGGCGCAGACGCTATAAAAGTAGGAATAGGCCCAGGTTCTATTTGCACTACACGCATTGTTGCCGGAGCGGGTGTACCACAAATTACGGCTTTGATGGAAGCTTCATCTGCCATCAAAAATAAAGAGATCGGCATTATAGCCGATGGAGGAATCC
>JBDTHD010000108.1:0-2812 GCA_039937075.1 Ginsengibacter sp.
CTTTAAAAAGTGATGCATACGCAACCGGGCAAACACTTTATGCCTTATACGAAAGCGGAATGGAACAACCCGATGATGCAGTGTATCAAAAAGGATTAAATTATTTATTAAAAACACAGGATGAAAACGGCGCCTGGTTTATTGCAACAAGGTCATTTCCTATACAACCTTTTGTTGACAGCAATTTTCCACCTTATGATGATAACCAGTTTATTTCTGCAGCCGGCTCTAACTGGGCGGTGATGGCTTTATTGAACGCGTTGCCGGATAAAACAAAATAATATGCAGTAAACCAACAAATAAGTTCGATTTCTATTTTCTTTTTTAAAGAATTAAAAATCTTTTTGAAAATCACAATTATAAAAATGAATTATCAATTAATAAATAATAAGAACAGCAACATCTTAAAATATCATTCATCATGAAATCACAAAACTTCCTTCTTCAAACAATTTGTTGTGTCCTGAGTTCTTCTACAACCTATAACGCCCAGTATAATTATCCTCCAACGAAAACAGTTGACAGCAACGATACTTATTTTGGCCCAGTGGACCAACAAATAAGGTAGATTTCTATTTTTCCCTCTTCCAGACTGGTCTTACTGTCACCAATTTATTCTAAGATTCTTTTATAATAGAAAAAATTTCCTTCTGAATAAAAAGTTATTTGTCAATTTAAATTAAAGCCTACTATATTTGTAGGATATTTAATTATGGCACATTCAACCACCTTAATTTATTACACTTCTATCTACGCTGTTATGTGTAACGACATGCGCTGCATGCCGTAAGGCATTTTATCTTCATATCATCCATAATAAGGCACTTCGTCTTATCTTACAAATTCAATCTTTTAATTTTCATTTATAAATCTTCATTTATGAGTTCTCAACATTTTGAAACATTACAACAACACGCAGGACAGGAGCCCGATCCAACAACAGGCGCACGCGCTGTCCCTATTTATCAAACTACTTCCTTCAATTTTAAAAATTCCGAGCACGGCGCTAATCTTTTTGCACTGAAAGAATTTGGAAATATTTATACGCGCATCATGAACCCGACTACGGATGTTTTTGAAAAACGCGTTGCAGCTTTGGAAGGCGGAGTCGCAGCATTGGCAACCGCTTCGGGATTATCAGCACAATTTATTGCACTCAATAATATTCTTGAAGATGGTGATAATTTTGTAACAAGTCCATTTTTGTATGGTGGCTCTTACAATCAATTTAAAGTTGCATTTAAAAGATTGGGCATTGAAGCCCGCTTTGCCAAAGACAATGATGTTGAAAATTTTGAAAGCCTGATCGACGAAAAAACAAAAGCAATTTATACAGAAACCATCGGCAATCCTGATTTTAACATTCCTGATTTTGATAAACTTTCCGCATTGGCAAAAAAGCATGATCTTCCTTTGATTGTGGACAATACTTTTGCCTGCGCGGGATATCTTTTCCGTCCGTTGGAACACGGCGCTAACGTAGTAGTACAGGCGGCTACCAAATGGATCGGCGGCCATGGCAACAGCATCGGTGGCGTAATTGTGGATGGCGGAAATTACAATTGGGGTAATGGAAAATTCCCGGTTTTTTCTGAACCTTCTCTAGGTTATCACGGATTGGTTTTCAATGATGTTTTTGGAAGCAAAGGTCCTTTTGGAAATATCCAATTCATTATTCGTGCACGCGTTGAAGGCCTGAGAGACTTTGGTCCTGCTATTTCTCCTTTCAATTCTTTTTTACTGATCCAAGGTTTAGAAACTTTGTCTTTGCGCGTTGATCGCCATGTGCAGAATACACTAGAACTCGCTCAATGGCTTGAGAAAAATCCTAATGTTGAAAAGGTGAATTATCCCGGATTAGAAAGCAGCCCGCATCATGCGAATGCAAAAAAATATCTTCCAAAAGGAGCTGGTGCTGTTCTTTCTTTTGAATTAAAAGGTGGCAAAGAAAGCACAACCAAATTTGTTGATAACCTGGCAATGATCAGCCATCTTGCCAACGTGGGCGATACAAAAACGTTGATCATTCAGCCGGCAGCAACCACACACCAGCAATTATCTGATGCGGCGCAGCTTGCAGCAGGAGTGACTCCTACTCTGTTACGCGTATCTGTAGGTATTGAGCATATTGACGACATCAAAGCGGACATTGAACAATCTTTGGGAAAAGTGTTTTCATAAAAATTCTTCCTATCTGACTTCATTTTGAATCATAATCGTTTAGTTTAAATTTTTCAGACTAAACGGTTATGATTTATTTTTGCAAAAATTTTCAAACTAAAGAATTTGACGAATAGTATTTTTTCTTCTGAGAAAACTCTTACTCTTGAATCCTGCTATGTTCTTCCTGAATACCATTTAGCTTATACTACTTATGGCAAATTAAATGAGGCTAAAGACAATGTTGTTTGGGTTTTTCATGCGCTTACGGCCAATAGTATTCCGACAGAATGGTGGCCTGGACTCGTCGGTGAAAGAAAATTATTTGATCCGGAAATGTATTTTATTGTTTGTGTAAATATGCCGGGAAGCTGCTATGGAAGCATCGGGCCTCTTGATAAAAATCCTGACAGTAAACAAACTTATTTTCATGATTTTCCTTTTTTCACTCCGAGGGATATGATTCGATCTTATCAACCTTTGAAAGAGTTTTTGGGAATTGAAAAAATAAAAATTGGAATCGGTGGTTCTATGGGCGGCCAGCAGTTGTTGGAATGGGCGATAGAAGAGCCGGATTTGTTTGAATATATTTTTCCAATCGGGACCAATGCGCAACATTCTCCATGGGGAATTGCCTTAAATGCGTCGCAGA
>JBDTHD010000109.1:0-4666 GCA_039937075.1 Ginsengibacter sp.
TAAATAAATATAAAATTTCTTCGAACAAAAAATTAGTGCGCGAAGCTTTAGGAAATAAAATGTTGAAACCCTTTGTTTTCTTGAGTAATAAAAACTAGGAGTTTTCTTCTATTATTTTCCACACTTCCCTTCCACGCAATAGCTTGTCTAAATCGGCAGGGCTTTTTAATTTTGATTCATCAATCTGTTGTGCAAGGATATCTTCGTAGCAAGGTCTTTCCGTTTCATAAAAGACACCGAAAGGTCTTGGAAAATGATGTTCTGACGTTTTTGGATCATCAAAAATCCTGGTGAGTATCTGCGCTTTGTAAAAATCTTTTTCATCGTGGATCCACAAATCATTTGCGCTTATATTTTCATTCAATTCAACAATTTCAGGCTTTAGTCCGTTTAACCTAATCCCTTTATTTTTTTGTTCTCCAAATATCAGCGGTTCACCCTGAACAAGGAATATCGTTTCTTCCGGCTTTGTTTTTTTATCGGTGTAAATTTCAAAAGTGCCATCGTTAAAGATATTGCAGTTTTGATAAATTTCAAGAAAAGAAGTGCCTTTATGATGAGCAGATCTTAGCAGCATTTCCTGCAAATGTTTTGGATCTCTATCCATTGTTCTCGCCACGAACGTACCATCTGCCCCTAATGCGAGCGCTGCAGGATTAAATGGATGGTCAATACTTCCGATAGGAGAACTTTTAGTAATTTTCTTTTGTTCACTGGTAGGTGAATATTGTCCTTTGGTTAACCCGTAAATTTCATTATTGAAAAGTAAAATGTTTACATCAAAATTGCGGCGCAGTAAATGTATGGTATGGTTTCCTCCGATGCTCAAAGAATCGCCGTCGCCGGTTACAATCCAAACACTTAATTCTGGCCGGCTCGCTTTTAAGCCACTGGCAATTGCAGTAGCACGTCCATGAATGCTGTGCATTCCATAAGTGTTCATGTAATATGGAAAGCGGCTGCTACAGCCAATTCCGGAAATAATTACAAAATTTTCTTTGGGAATTCCCAACGTAGGAAAAACTCTTTGTACTTGTGCTAAAATCGAATAATCGCCGCAACCCGGACACCAGCGTACTTCCTGGTCGGTCGAAAAATCTTTTGAAGTTAGTTTCTGAGGAGCGATAGCAATGTCAGTCATTTTAATTAATTAGAATATCAAAGTTAATACAATCAACAGGTATTCTGCAACAGAAGAATTGTGAAATAGGGAAATTTTGGCGGAATACGTTTTTTTTATAAATTATTTTTCAACTCCAATAAAAATAATTTTACTTTTTCCAGAGATTCTATCATTTCATGCTTGTCACCGGCTGTTTTGTTGTTTTTCAAAAATTCTTTTGCGCCCTCAATCGTATATTTTCTTTCACGTAATAAATGGTAAATCATCTTCAGATTTTTTACATCTTCCGGCCTGAAAAATCTATCTCCCTTTTTATTTTTTTTAGGTTTTAATATCGAAAATTCCTTTTCCCAATATCTTATCAAAGAAGTATTTTCTTTAAACATGGCAGCCACGTCGCCTATTGCATAATATTGTTTTTGGAAAAGAAGATCATCCTCGGGAACAGTTATAATATCAGGCTCTGAATTATAATTTTTTAAACTTTTTCTGCCCCGTTTTATTTTCGGCTTTATTTGTTGCTTTACTGCTTCTTTTGATGCATTTCTTTCTGTGTCATCGTCATCAAAAGAAAAATCTATTTGTGAAAGTGGCATTGTCATTCGATTTTAATAAAAATTCCGAGTCGTTTTTATCAAAAGAAACGGAGTGTTTGTAAATGCTTTCAAAGCAAATACCTTTGCTCAATTACAAAAAATTTACTTGTAACAAAGATACCTTCTTAAAACACAAACAATCTTAAAATTCAGATAAGTTTATGATGAACAGTGCGGAAATACGACAGCATTTTCTTGATTTTTTTAAAAGCAAAGGGCATCAAATTGTTCCTTCGGCGCCGATTGTAATTAAAAACGATCCTACGTTGCTTTTTACCAATGCCGGAATGAACCAGTTTAAAGAATATTTCCTTGGAAATAAATCGGCGGCGTATTCCCGTGTTGCTGATACTCAAAAATGCCTTCGCGTAAGTGGAAAACACAATGACCTGGAAGAAGTGGGTGTAGATACTTATCACCACACAATGTTTGAAATGTTGGGCAATTGGAGTTTTGGGAATGCAATCGCCGAACCCGAACCATATTTTAAAAAGGAAGCCATTGCGTGGAGTTGGGAATTACTCACAAAAGTTTATAAGATTGCAGAAAGCGATTTGTATGTTTCGGTTTTTGAAGGCGACGAAAAAGAAGGATTGCCGCGTGATGAAGAATCTTTGAATTTCTGGAGAGAATGGGTTTCTGAAGACAGGATTATTTTCGGTAATAAAAAAGATAATTTTTGGGAAATGGGCGATACCGGGCCTTGCGGCCCTTGTACAGAAATTCATTTCGATGGCAGAAATGAGGAAGAAAAAAAAATGATCGCAGGAAAAGATTTGATTAACAAAGATAATCCGCAGGTTATAGAAATCTGGAACGTAGTATTTATTCAATACAACCGAAAGAAAGATGGTTCGTTAGAACTATTGCCCGCAAAACATGTGGATACGGGAATGGGATTTGAGAGATTGGTTCGCGTTTTACAAAATAAAAAAAGCAATTACGATACAGATATTTTTTCAGGAACGATCCAGGAGATTGAAAAAATCTCTGGTAAAAAATATGATTATTCAGACACAAAAGAAGCGGTCGCTTTTCGTGTAATTGCAGATCATATTCGCGCAATTGCATTTCCGATTACCGATGGACAATTACCTTCAAACACAGGTGCAGGCTATGTTATAAGAAGAATTTTAAGACGAGCGGTTCGTTATTATTTTTCATATCTAAATGTAAAAGAACCATTGCTTTTTAAATTAGTTCCGGTAATAGCAGAACAATTTAAAAATGTATTTCCTGAATTGGAAAAGCAGAAAAATTTTGTTGCCAAAGTGATTCATGAAGAAGAAAATAATTTTTTGAAAACGTTGGATGCAGGATTAAAAAGATTAGAATTGCTGTTATCATCTAAAAAAAATATTGATGGCAAAACTGCATTTGAACTATATGACACTTATGGCTTCCCAATTGATCTTACCACTTTAATTGCTTTAGAAAATAATTTATCGGTCGATCAAAAAGGTTTTGAAAAAGAAATGCAACAACAAAAAGACCGCAGTCGCGCAGCAGCAGTTGTTGATACAGAAGATTGGATTGTGTTAAACGAAGAGAAAGGAAAAGCTTTTGTAGGTTATGAAAATTTGGAAACCGAAAGTAAAGTGTCAAAATACAGAAAGACAAAATCGAAAGGAAAAGAAACGTTTCAAATTGTTTTAGATGCGACACCTTTTTATGCTGAAAGTGGCGGCCAGGTTGGTGATACGGGTGAATTGATTTTCGGAGAAGAAAAAATTCGGGTAATAAATACTAAAAAAGAAAATGAGCTTATTTTACATTTTACCGAAAAACTTCCTGCAAATATTGAGTCAGAAGTTGTAGCAAAAGTGGATGTTGATAAAAGAAAAAAAACAGCGGTTCACCATAGCGCAACACATTTGATGCACGCGGCATTGCGCAAAGTTTTAGGAACGCATGTACAACAAAAAGGAAGTTTGGTAAATGAAGATTATCTGCGTTTTGACTTTTCTCATTTTAGTAAAATGAGTGCAGACGAAATTTCAAAAGTGGAGTCAATCGTAAATGAAAAAATAAGGCAGAATATTCTTGTTGTAATAAAACAAATGCCAAAAGAAGAAGCCTTGAAAACCGGAGCTATGGCTTTGTTTGGGGAAAAATATGGTGATACAGTTCGCGTGGTAACAATTGATCCGGGATATTCAATTGAATTGTGCGGAGGAACTCACGTAGGGAATACTGGCGAATTAGGATTTTTTAAAATTACTAATGAAACCGCCGTTGGCGCCGGTTTGCGAAGAATAGAAGCCGTCAGTGGAAAAGCTGCGGAAGATTTTATCAACGAGGAATCGGAAGAATTAAAATCTATAAAAGAACATTTAAAAAGTCCGAAAGACACTTTAAAAGCTTTGGAATCTCTTTTATCGGAAAAGGAAAAGCTGAACAAAGAAGTAGAACATTTGGAATTACAAATTCTTAATACAGTAAACGAACAAATAAGCAAGAATTCTATTTTGGTAAATGGCGTAAATTTTATCGGTGAAGTGGTTTCAATTTCTAATGCCGACGCTTTAAAAAAATTAGTTACTATTTTAAAAGAAAATGTAAAAGATTTTCTTATTGTATTAGTGGCAAATATTGATGGCAAAGCGAATGTGGTGATTGCCATTGATGAAAATGTGGTTTCGGCTAAAAAATTGGACGCCGCAAAAATTATAAAAGAGACTGTAGCGTCTCTAATTAAAGGTGGCGGCGGCGGACAGAAAACTTTGGCGTCAGCAGGCGGGCAGGATGTTTCGAAATTGAAAGAGGTAGTCGAGAAAGTAAAATCCTTGTTATAAATCAGTAAAATTGATAATTAAGTTTACGAAGATGAAAACAAAATATGAAATCATAATTTATTGGAGCGATGAAGACAATTGTTTTATTGCTGAAGTGCCCGAGCTTTCCGGCTGCAAGTCCGATGGAAATACTTATGCTGAAGCGTTGCAAA
>JBDTHD010000110.1:0-6071 GCA_039937075.1 Ginsengibacter sp.
AAGAATGCATTGGTTACTCCCATAAAAAACATCAGGATCAAAAGAACAAGAATAAATCCAATGACAATCGAATTCACCAAATCATTAAACGAAGTACGTGTAGAGCGACTTTGATCCCCGGTAATTACCACGTGCAAATTCGACGGCAAAATATTTCCTTTCATATCAGCCACGGACTTTTTCACATCATCCGAAGTCTGTATCAGGTTTTCTCCGGATCGTTTAATTATGTTAAGAGTAACTACGTTTTTACCATTCAATCGGGCATAACTTTCGCTTGTTTTTACGGTATCTTTTATGTTCGCGATATCTTTTAGGTAGATGGGAGCACCAAAGTTATTTCTAAGCACTATTTTATCAATATCATAAACTGTCTTGAACTGTCCCCTGATTTGCAAAGTGCGTTTCATATTTCCCACGTCCAAAAGGCCGCCGGAAATATCCATGTTTTCATTTTTTACTGCGGTAGCGATATCATTGTAAGTAATTCCTGCACTCTGCATTTTATAATTATCTACGTTGATTTGGAATTCCCTTTCAGGCGCTCCTACAATATCTACACGGGTAATTTCAGGAAGCTCTTCTAACTGATCTTTTGCATCATCAGCAAATTTTTTCAGGCTCATCAAGTCATAGTCGCCACTGAGGTTCACGAACATGATGGGAAGCTCGCTCAAGCTTACTTCCTGTACATCTGGGTCCTGTGTAAGATCGGTTGGCAAATCTTTTTTTGCTTTGTCTACCGCGTCTTTTGTTTTCTGCAGCGCTACTTCCGTTTTTACATCGGTTTCAAACTCAACCGTAATAGCGGAATAATCCTGTGTAGAGGAACTAGTAATCTTGTTTATCTTGGCATCTGTAATTCCCTTTAATTGCTTTTCTATCGGTTTGGTTACCAGGTTTTCAATATCCTTCGGAGAGTTACCGGCATAGATAGTTTGTATGTAAATAGTCGGAATTACAATATCCGGGAATTGTTCTTTGGGCAACGTAACAAACTGGAATATTCCTATTATTGATACAAAAATGATGAGCAGATATACCGGAGTTTTATTCTTTATCGCCCAACTGGTGGGTTTAAACTCCTTGTATTTTTCATTAAAATTTTCCTTGAAATTCATATAAAATAATGTTACGCTTTTCTTTAAGCATTAATAATTTATCGTACTATTTGTCTGTTGTATCAATAGGCTGGCCATCAAATAAGCCCTGGTAACCATCTGTAATCAACTGTTCGCCCGCTTGCAAACCTTGTGTTATTTCAATACTATCACCAGATAACTGACCGGGAATTATCGTAACTTTTTTCGCGATCATTTCATTGCCATTTTTTTGTGCTACTAACACATACTTTCCGTCCTGGCCTGTTTGCATAGTATTTACAGGAATAGCGATTGAACCAGGCGCATTGTAATCCAATATATTTACCATCGCGATCTCGTTAGGCCGCAATTTCATACCCTTCGGGACTTTTATTTCGGCAGTAAATCCGCGCGTTGTTGTGCCAATAGTTTGGCTCAAAAATGAAATTTCGCTGTCAAAACTTTTATTCGCATCGGGAATGTTAATCATCACTTTGGATCCTTTACTTACCTGTCCTGTATAATTTTCGGGAATAGTAACCGTAATCTTAAGATCGGATTCATTCACAATCCTGATATAACCAGCAAGCGGACTTCCGGTAAAAGACTCTCCTACGTGAGTTGTGATATCATCAACTGTCCCATTTACATTACTGTACACGTTGCTTTGATTCGCTTGCTCCTGCGTAGTATTTACCTGCGCTTGTATTGCTTTTATTTGACCCTCCAAACTTTCTACCGCTGTTTTATCTTGTAATAATTGAACCTCGGTCCCAATCTGCTGGTCCCAAAGATTTTTTTGCCTCTGATAAATTGATTTTGCAAGCTGGAGCTGGGCTTTCAAGCTTCCCAATTGTTGTTTGATAGCATTTACACTCTGCGACGCTACAGCATCATCCAATTTCAGGATCAATTGGCCTTTGTGCACTTTATCACCTTGTTTTACATAAATGGCTTTTACGACGCCAGGCTGTCCTGCTGGCGTGATGTAAGAAATATTTTTATCATCTACGCTTCCCTGTAAAGTGAGATAATGTTTAAAATCGACTGTGTTTATTGGAGACAGGGATACTAATTTTGGTTTCACGTCTGATGAACTAGTATCAATTTTTGCTATCTCTGTTTGCAGGGTAGTTATTTTAGTATCTAATTGATCTTTTTCTGTTTTTAGCTTTTCCAATTGGGCTTTTTTCTCACTTAAAGAACTATCCTTTTTTCCAGTATCGCCGCAGGAAGAAATAAACGATACCAACAGAATCGCCATGCTGATTGTTACTATATTTTTCATTGTTTTGTTATTTCGTACTCTAGTCATTTTTTATTTTTTATAATTTTCCTGAAGCAGTGAGGTATTCTATTTTAGCGATAATAGCGTCATATAAAGATCCATAATAGTTGTTCTGCGCTGTAACCAAATCCGACTGGGCGGTAGAAATTTCCTGGTTGCTGCCAAGTCCTTGTTCATATTTTAATTTGGTCGCATTATAAACCTGCTGCGCCAGGTCAATATTTTTCTTTTGAGCATCCATCGTAAGAATAGCAGATCTCATATCTATCCGCGATTGCGCCACTTCATTGTCTATATTGGATTTCAGTTGATCCATGTTGTTGTTCATTTCCATAAGGTTCAACTTCGCCGTCTGAATGTTTGCATTTCTGGCTCCCCCGTCAAAAATGGGAATATTCAAATTAAAGCTAATGAACGAAGAGGCATACCATGGTTCATCATTTTTGAAGAAGTTAAATGTGGTACGTTGTGCATTCCTGTTATAATTGGCCGAAAAAGAAAGCGTTGGTATCTTGCTCAGCTGGTACCTTTTTACGTTGTATTTATCCAGTTGAATGGCCGTTTCGAATTGTTGAAAGTCTTTCCTGTCTTCATAACGATAGCTTTCGTCCAGGATGTTTGATTTGATTTCTTCATCTGATAAAGTGTCTGTAAGGTATAATGAATCAGCCTGTGGAATGTTCATCAATAATTTCAACCCTTCCTTTCCTGCATTTACCTGGTTTTGTGCTTTTAATTTTTGTGTTTCCAAATTGCTTAATTGTACCTGAACTTTATCAACATCCAGTTTTTCTGCAAAACCATTTTTGTAAATTGCTTTGGTGTCGTGCAATAATTTTTCATAATTGGAAATGTTTGCATCCAGTGTACCTATTTGTCTTTTTGCCACAACGAGCTGGTAATACACTTTATAAACATTTGTCTTTATTGCTTCCTTGGTAATATCAGCTGCCAGAACAGAACTTTTTATGGCGGCCTTTCTTGCCTGCAATCCTACGAAAACCTGGCCATCGAAAATTATCTGCTGAAGATTGGCTCCATAAGTAGCGCTGTATTTTGTTCCAAATTTTATTGGGAAAAAAGTTCCGGCAGGGCCGCCAGCGAATTCAGCAGGAACAAGCTGCGTGGGGATAGAGAGGTAATCCGTAAAACCAACGCTGCCGTTTACCTGGGGTAAAGCTTGTGCAGTGATTTGTTTATTTTGCTGTATCTGAAGCTGGATATTAATTAAAGCATTTTTTACCTGTGTTGCATTTTCCAATGCATAATCAACTGCTTCTTTCGCCGTGAACGAATACAGTTTTGCTGGCGTAGTATTTTGTTGTCCCTGTGCCGCAAAACACATGAAGGCTAAAACCGGGATTAAAATTATTTTTTTCATTTTTACTTTCATCGGAACTTTATTTTTGAGGCCGTTTTTTCGCGGCAAATTCTTTTTGATATTTTGTAATTAATTTATAGCCTTTTGGAGTTACCATAGCGTATAGAAAATATTCAATTAATTGCTGTTGGATATAAACCAATGAATATTGATGCTTTGGAAAAATTTCCTCATTGAAAGCCATCATGATGGTTTCAATTCTTACTTTACAAATAAGTTCCGCATTTATTTCCGGCCGATAGAATTCTTCTTTTTTTCCTCTTTCAACATTTTTCTTCATTATCTCATAAAGGAAATTGTATTTGAATTCGACGAACTTTTTGAAAGTTTGCGGGTGGCCTCTTTCAATATCAAATAATATTGAAGGGTTCATGTTGTCCAGCATGTCCTGCAAGCTTTCCATCCCGAGATAAACTTCCTGGACCGCGTTATCAGCTTCATCACGGCTTTGGAGGCAGCACGTTTTATTGTATTCGAGCATTTCTGCAATCACTGCGTCCACCAGTTCATTTTTGTCTTTAAAAGATTGGTAAATTGTTTTTTTAGAAACGCCTAATTGCGCGGCAATCTCGTCCATCGTAACGGATTTTATGCCATAACGCCTGTACAGTTCATCCGCCTTTTGTTTTATTCTATCTTTTAATTCCATTTGGGGTGCAAAACTAAGGAAACTTTTTATGTTGCCAAAGTTTCCTACAAAATATTTTTATAAACTGTAAAATTTCAGGGATAAACGGCACATCGCTTACCTTTGAAAACTCAATTATTTTTTATCATGAAAAAGACAAAAGCCTACCAAAGAACAATTCAATATTTTTTACAGGGGCTATTAATTCTCGGCCCCGTTTCCATCACTGTTTATTTTATTTATCTCGTTTTTGATAAGATTGACGGTATTTTGCGACCCGCTATCAATATTCCAGGCCTCGGGTTTGTTATCATAATCGGGTTTATCCTTGCGGTCGGATATTTAAGTTCTTTTTTTGTAATGGGAAGAATTTTATCTATCGTCAATAAATTTCTGGAAAAAACCCCTGGCATTAAGTTGCTCTATTCATTTATCCGTGATTTTTTTGAGGCTTTCGCTGGCAATAAAAAGAAATTTACGCACAATGTTTTGGCTTGCGTTGATGATACGGATGTTTGGCGCGTTGGCTTTATTACGCAGGAAGACATGCATATTTTCGGTATGGAAAATTATGTAGCCGTTTATTTACCAATGGCTTATTCAGTTGCGGGAAATGTGTATATTGTCCCCAAAGACAGGATACGGCCACTACATTCGATAAGCGCGGCACAGTCTATGAAATTTGCGGTAAGCGGTGGCGTGACACAAACAATTTCAGATATTATAGATGATCCTTTGGACGAATCGATAATTAATTAAACAACGCTTTTTTGAGAAAGATTATTTTTTTATTTTGTTTCCTGGTAGTTGCCAAACAGTGCTTTTGCTGGGGATTTTATGCGCATAAAAAAATAAATTATTATGCGACTTTTTTATTGCCACCGCAGATGCTTTTGTTTTATAAATCTCACATTGATTTTATTTCAGAACATGCGCCTGATCCTGATAAAAGGAGGTATGCTAAAGCTGCTGAGGGTCCGCGCCATTTTATAGACGTTGATCATTACGGTAATTATCCGTATCCGGAATTGCCTCGAAAATGGAATGACGCCGTGGCAAAATACAGCCAGGATTCTTTATCAAAATATGGAATTGTTCCGTGGCATATTCAAACAATGCTTAACAGGTTGACAAATGCTTTTAAAGAAAAAAACTTTTCTTCAATTCTAAAGAACAGCGCCGAAATAGGCCATTATATTGCAGATGCCCACGTGCCGTTGCATGCGTCTGAAAATTATAACGGACAATTAACCGGACAGATAGGCATACACGCTTTTTGGGAAAGCCGCATTCCTGAATTACTGGCAGAAAAAGACTTTAATTTTTTTATCGGCAAAGCCCAATACATAAAAGATCCTTCTGAGTTTATCTGGCAGAGAGTTTTGGAAAGCGGCAAAGCTGTTGATTCGGTTTTAAGATTTGAGAATAAATTGTCGAAACATTTTTCTTCTGATAAAAAATATTCTTTTGAAAAAAGAAATGACAATTTACTAAGGCAATATTCTTCTGCATATACGATCGCTTATGATAAAATGCTCGACGGTATGGTAGAAAGAAGAATGCGCCAATCTATCTTCGCGGTGGCTTCTTTTTGGTACACTGCATGGATAAACGCAGGACAGCCCGATCTTTCAGACTTAGCTAAACAGGATTTTTCAGAGAAGGATTTAAAAGAATTTGAAAAATTAAACC
>JBDTHD010000111.1:0-2531 GCA_039937075.1 Ginsengibacter sp.
CATTTCCAAAAATGTTAAACACAAATTGTTGCACTCCGGAAATATCGGTTGGATTAATATAAACATCCCAATCTGATTTATTTTTTTGACTAATAGTATAAGAAAATTTATAAGATTTAAATTCAAGCGGGCTTTTTGTAGGATCGAAAGGCGCCTGAAAAGCACGTCCAAAATAAGGAAGGTAACTATTAAGTGTGTCTTTTTTTACCGTTACATCATAGCTGCTTGTAAGAAGCCGGGAACTGCCGCGTAAAGGATTTGCCCTCTCCGCCACGAACACAAAACGCTGGGAATTCAACATCCCCATGACGTCTTCATTATTTAGTTTTTCAATTTTTTTGGAGCTTGAACAACTAAATAAAAACACGCTCGCCAGTAAACAGGATAACCCTATTTTTAAAATCTGAAAATATTTTTTTGCTTTCATAACTGCGTAATTTGAAATAAACCATCACAAATATTGCTCCTTAAATTGAGCAAAAAATGTGAAATTAATTTTCAAATTCTCTTTAAATAAGGGCAAACTCATAATCCTAGACAAATTCGCTTCAGCTTATTGATCAGTAAAGCAACAAAAAATCCGGATTCTTATTTTCGTGAAGCAATATAAATTAAAGAACTGCATTTGGATTTTTCAAAAACAGTTTCAGAGTTAGAAATTATTCCGTTTAGAAAAGCTTTGACGGCATTTGATTTGCCTGTTTTATATTTTTCACTTAACAAGCTTACGTAAACGCTGTCATACCACATCGGTTCTATCGATTCTAAATGTAATTGGTGTGAGTTTAATAAAGTCTTCATTGCCGCCGGTGAAAAGTGGTAAAGATGACGTGGGACATCATAAGCAGCCCAATATTGCTGATAGATTTTCGCATCTTTGGAAGTATAATTAGGTACTGCAATAAATAATTTCCCGTCCGGACTCAATAAGTTTTTTAATTGTTCGGCGTATTGATGAAGTTCATGCACATGCTCCAAAACGTGCCACAATGTAATGACATCAAAGCTTTGAGCAGAAAGTGAAAAAAAATCTTTTGATTCTTTTAAATGAATTTGATATAGTTCCAAAGCTTTTTGCCTGGCTGATAAATCGGGCTCAATTCCTGTACAAACCCATCCTGCACTTTTCATTGTATTTAAAAAGGCTCCCGTGCCTGCACCAACATCAAGAAAATTCCCGTGTTTTTTTTGCGTATATTTTTCTATTAATTTTTTCTTTTGAATCAGCGTACGTTTTCTTACTTTATGGTATAATGAATTTACAAAACCTGTTGATGTATCGCTGTGTGAAATGTAGTTTTCAGATTGATAATAGCGTCCGATGTCTTCTGCTTCCGGAATATTTTGTGTAAATCTTTGAGTGCAATTTCTACATTCCCAAATTTCAAATTGTTCGCCGGAAACGGTGTAATCTTTTGCATCAAGGACGTGAAAAATATCTTCATTGCCGCAATTAGGACACGAGCTGTAAACCATCATTCTAAATTAAATTTTCTATGAACAATTTGAAAACTATTGCTTTGTATAAGTATTAGGCGCGCTATTTGGAACAACGTGGTGCTGATTTCCAATAGTAGATAAGGCAAAAGGATTTTTATAAAAATGAAGAAACAAAAGAAAAAGTGCAATCGCTAAAAAAATACCGGCCAGGATTTTCCAGGTATTGCCTTTTGCTGTGGGAGGTACTTCCTGGTAATATTCGTTCATTGCTGATGACGTAGTCTCCCTATCGCCGACCAATACAGCATGATCACTATTTTTATGAATGACACGCTGAGCCAAAACAGGTTCAAATAACTCAGTCTTCTTGTAACTGTGAAAAAATATATTATCGGAGTCGCCTTTTTTTAAAAAACCAAACGGTTCAAACAAGAGTTCTTCCCCATTTTGTAATTTTATTTTTGCTTCAGCGCACCAATTTTTAAGATCATTAAGCGCCTCTTCAAGCGAAATGTGATTTTGGGTTGCGATGTATTTTACCAATTCATCAGAGATTTTTTCTTCCCGTTCTGAAAAAAGAATTTCATCTATTGCAGGTGAAATTTTTTTATTGGCTATATCAGGTTCCGCAGAGTTGTTTATCACTCTGAAATTACCGATATCACTAAGCTTACATTCTTTAGATTGAATGATAAATGATGTAATGAGATCCTGCATGAGAACAAATATCTGTAATTTATTTTGAAGGGTTTGAAAAAGAGTTTCCTTAAAAATGTAAAATAACGCCGCCTAAAACCTGGAATCCATTAACCGGGTAATTATTCCAGCGCTCATATTTACTGTTAAGTAAATTATCAAAATCCAGCCAAACACTAAACCGTTGATTCAATTTAAATTCTGCACCGACACTTAAGTCTGTTCCGCCTTTCATATTCTTTTCTGAACCATCACTCAATAAGGCTTTCGCTCCTGAAAACGCTGCGAGATCTGCTTTAAATAAAAGTTCTTTAAACGCATTCCATCTTAACGATCCATTGAATTTTAACGGGAATAATCCCCATGCTTTTGCATTGTCGTGCAATCCTGTATAA
>JBDTHD010000112.1:0-13793 GCA_039937075.1 Ginsengibacter sp.
GCAAAATGCTGAAAGCTCAAAGCTTAGAGATTCGCAATATCCCCGGATAATAAAGCAACAGTAGCTTCTGCCATTTTCGCCTGGTAAAGCGCATTGTATAAACGATTCTTCGCGTCGTTATAACTTATTTGTATTTGCCGGAGTTCTACCGAAGTAATATTTAGTCTTTTGTACCGTTCGGTAGCAATCAGAATGTTTTCCTTGGCAAGTACCAGGTTGTTTTGCTCAAGATCGATTGCTTTCAAAGCACTGTTATAATTGATATAGGCATTATTCAATTCTGTTTGTAAATTATTTATTGTTTGATCAATGGTAATCTGTTGATTTTTTATTTGAATATCGCTTATCTGCAATTGTTTTTTTACCACAATGCCGTTGAATATAGGAACTGAAACTCCTACAGATCCTGATGGCCCGTAAGTTTGATTAAGGAGCGTAAAACCTGCGCCACTGCTGCTTCTGGCGAAGTTGTAATATCCATTGAGATCAACCGACGGAAGCCTAGCCGCATTTACTTCTTTTTTTTCCTGTCGTAGAATATAAAGCTGGCTATTGGCCAAAAGTACATCTGGGTTTTGTTTCGAAATTTTATCCTGCATATCAGTGTAGGAGGGAAGAGGCATTACTAAAATGGTATCGACCACTTCGAAAGTGGTGTCCGGTTTTTTTCCCAACAGGTTTAGAAAAGATGATTTGGCAACGGCAATTGAATTCTGCAACGACAACAAGTTGGACTGTTGTTCATTAAGATCAACTTGCGCTTCCAGTACTTCATATTTTGCACCTGTACCTATTTCAAAACGTCGCTCTGCAAGTGTATTGCGGTCATTGTATAGTCTTATCTGTTCGAGCGTAGCTTTTTTTTGTTCATTAAGCGTAACAATATTATAGTAAGAACTTATTACATTAAAAACAGTTTCATTTAAATTTTTTCTGAAAGAATATTCGCCGTTTCGTTCCAGTTCTTCCAATCTTTTTTTTGTCGCAAACATTTTAAATCCATCAAATATTGTCCAGTTAACAACGAGGCCTGCATTAAGGCTTTGCGAACTATTTCCTTTTTTTGTGGTTACAGTTCCGTTGCTTAATTTTTGATGAAGGTTATTTACACCAATTTGTTTAGTGGCCGTAGCGTTGACAAGCGGGAGCGCGCCTGTATTAGCCCAACTATTATTAATGGATCCAATTTCAATTTCGTTTTTGCTGATAATAACTCCGTAATTATTTTCGATAGCAATTTTAACCGATTCCTGCGCGGTAAGAAGCGTGTCCTGGGCCTGAACAGAAAAAACAAAAAATAAAATTGGAGAGATTGAAAAAACTAAAAATTTATAATAAAGCTTCATTCATTGGTTGTTTTTTACGTGAAAGAAAAGCGTACATCGCGGGCACAACATACAACGTAAGGACTAATGAAAACAAAATACCTCCAACGATTACAATACCTAAAGGAACGCGGCTGGTAGAAGCATCGCCGATAGAAAGGGCAAGCGGCAAAGCGCCAAGAGACATAGCAAGGCTGGTCATCAAAATGGGCCGTAACCGCAGGTAAGCCGAGGCTATCACCGCATCAAGTTTGTTCATGCCTGCATCTCTTTTTTGATTGGCAAATTCTACAATTAAAATTCCGTTTTTAGTAACCAACCCAATCAACATAATCATTCCTATCTGTGAAAAAATATTAAAACTTTGTCCAAAAATCCACAAAGAAAGTAACGCACCTGCTAATGCCAGCGGCACGGTTATCATTATAATAAAGGGGTCAATAAAACTTTCAAACTGCGCAGCTAATACAAGATAAATGAGCACCAGCGCCAGGACAAATGCGAATACCGTGTTCCCTGAACTTTCCGAATAATCCCGTGAAGTGCCGCTTAAAGAACTGGTAAAAGAATCGTCTAATAATTTTTTGGCGATGCGATCCATTTCCTTTATGCCATCTCCGACCGTTTGGCCTGGGGCAAGCCCTGCAGAAATAGTAGCAGATTTATACCTGTTGAAATGATAGATGGTCGGTGGTGAAGATGCTTCTGTGGTAGTAACCAGGTTATCAAGTCCTATGTTTTCTCCACGATCATTCTTTACCATTATTTTGCTAAGGTCATTCGGATCATCGCGACCACTTCTTTCTACCTGGCCAAGAACTTCGTATTGTTTTCCTGATCTTAGAAAATATCCCAATCTCCGATCGCTGTAAGCCAATTCAAGTGCCTGGTTAATATTGTCTACACTAACGCCTAATTCGCTGGCCCGAAGCCGATCAATATTTACCCTAAGCTCAGGTTTATTAAATTTTAAATCAGCATCGACTCCTTGAAGAATAGGGCTTTTTTTTGCTTCATCTAAAAACTCTGGAAGAACTTTTCTTATTTTATCAAAATCATTATTTTGAATAACAAACTGAACAGGTTGTCCGCCGTGCCTGTTGGTGGTGATGGTTTGTTCCTGGCTCGCAAAGGCTCTGCCTTGTGGAAAATTTTTGAGATTGCGGTTTACCATATTTACCACATCCTGCTGCGACCTTGTCCGATCTTTCGGGTCAGAAAGCATCACACTGAAAAAACCTGAATTTACAGATCCTCCGCCAAAACCAGGCGACGTCAAACTGATCATAATTTTCTTTTCAGGAATAGAATCTTCTAAAAACCGGCTTAGTGTGTCCATGTAAGAATCCATATAATCATACGAAGTGCCCTCCGGTGCGGTAACGCTTAGTCTAAATTGGCTGCGGTCTTCCATCGGGGCAAGTTCTGACGGAAGAGTCGTATATATTATATAAATAACGCCAATACAAACGGCAACAAGTCCAAGAGCAATCCATTTGAATTTCATAAAAGCGATAAGACTTTTTCTATAACCATTTTCCATGGCGAGAAAAAGAGGTTCTGTCTTTTTATAAAACCATGAATGGCCAATTTTTTTGTGCGTAAGTTTTACATTAAGCACCACTGTGAGCGTCAGCGAAACAAAGGCCGAAATTAATACCGCGCCCGCTACAACGATACCAAATTCACGGAACAATCTTCCTACAAAACCCTGGAGAAAAACGATGGGTAAAAAAACGATAGCCAACGTGATCGAAGTAGAAATTACAGCAAAATAAATTTCCTTGGCACCTTCCTTAGCGGCCTTGTATTTATCCATGCCGGCCTCTATTTTTTTGAAAATATTTTCCGTGACGACGATACCGTCATCTACCACAAGCCCTGTAGCCAGTACAATCCCGAGCAGCGTAAGAACGTTAATAGTAAACCCACAAACATACATGATAAAGAATGCTCCGATGAGCGAAACGGGGATATCAAACAGCGGCCTGAGGGCGAGAATCCAGTCGCGGAAAAATAAATAAATAATCAGTATTACCAACCCCAAAGCAATCAACAATGTTTCCTCAACCTCTGATATAGATTTTTTGATAAACCTAGTTTGATCAAACGCAACGCCTAATTTTAAATCCTGGGGAACCTCCTTTTGTATGTTTGATAATCTTTTATAAAATGCATCGGCGATAGACACATAATTGGCTCCCGGTTGGGGAATGATTGCCAGCATGATCATCGGCACGCCACTTTCTTTCAACCCTGATTCCTCATTTTCCGGACCTAAAACAACATCTGCTACATCTTTTAATTTTATATTTACGCCGTCTATATTTTTTACTATCAGGTTTTGAAACTGCTCTTCTGTATTAAGTTTGCCAAACGTGCGCACAGAAAGTTCTGTAGTATTTCCCGAAATTTTTCCTGCGGGCAGTTCGACACTTTGAGTTAGCAACGCAGTTTGCACATCATTCATGGAGATTCCATAAGCCTGCATCTGATCCGGTTTAAACCAAATACGCATCGCATATCTTTTTTCTCCCCAAACAGATATAGAACTTACGCCCGGAATAGTTTGCAACCTTTCTACAATATTATTTTCCGCATATTCCGTTACCTCAAGCAGATTGCGCGAATTGCTCTGAACCGTGACTGCGATAATGGGCTGTGCATTGGCATCCGCTTTAGAAACTACGGGCGGCGCATCAATATCCTGTGGCAATTGCCTGGTAGCCTGCGCAACTTTATCTCTTACATCGTTGGCGGCAGTTTCCAAATCAACACTTAATTCAAACTCTACGTTAATGTTACTGCTTCCCTGGTTACTCGATGAACTGATATTCTTTACGCCTGGAATGCCATTGATGGCTTTTTCGAGGGGCTCAGTAATTTGAGATTCGATAATATCAGAATTCGCGCCCGCATAAGAAGTACTCACAGAAATATTTGGCGGGTCAATTGCCGGGTAATCGCGTACGCCCAAAAATTTAAACCCTATGATGCCGAACAATACAATTGCCACATTCAAAACAATGGCTAGCACCGGCCTTCGTAAACTTGTTTCGGAAATATTCACGGGTCTAATCTGTTAATTTAAAGATGAAAGTTTGATTTTACTTCCGGGTTGAATCGAAAGTAAACCGGTAATAATTACAGTGTCGCCGATTGACAGTCCGCTAAGGATTTCTACTTTGGCCGAATCCCTGGTGCCGGTAGTTACTACTTTAAAATCAGCCATTCCTCCATTGTACGCAATTACTTTTTTATCTCTCGCTTCGGGAATAATAGCCTGGGTTGGTATCATCACAGCATCATTATTATCGCCCATGTCGAACGCAACTTTTGCAAAGGAACCGGCTGTAATATTTTTATCAAGGTTTTCCACAACGGCATGAACTTTTAGGCTTCGGTTCGCCTCGGTTATGCCTGATTCTGTTGCGAAAATTTTTGCTTTGTATTGTTTGTTTGAAGATTCAGTAGTGAAATAAATTACATTTCCCATTTGAACTTTTGGGGTATATTTTTCAGGCACACTAAATTCAAGCTTTAATTTAGAATCCTGCCGTATTGTAGTTATAACGGTCGTTGGCGAAATAAAAGCACCAATGCTTATATTCTTAAAACCTATTTTTCCATCAAATGGTGCCTTAATTATTGTCTTATCAATAGACGCCTGCATTACTTGTATATCAGCTTTGATGCTGCTCACATCCAGGGAACTTAAATCATAATCCTGCTGACTGATACCACCAATTTTTAAAAGCTGATCCTGCCTCTCTTCAGTCTTTTCTGCTACCTGTAACTGCACTTTCAGCTTTTGAAGTTGTGCCTGCAAGTCTCCGTCAAAAAGCCTTGCCAGCAACGTTCCTTTTCTTACATGAGTTCCTTCGTTAATGGAGAGGTACGTTACTTTACCTGAAACTTCGGGGTGGATGTCCGTTTCTTCAAATGGCAATAAAGTGCCCGCGACTTCTATGCTCGAATGCAAAACCGCTGGATGAATAACATATCCCTGAACATCCAGAGCGGGGCGCTCATGTGGAGCTTCAGCATCTTTTGGAAGATCGTTTTTTGATTTGTTACCACATGAAGCAATAAAAAATAGTAAGATAGTTACCGGTATTAATTTCCTGGGCTTCAATTTCATGATAACAATTCTGATTTTTTGGAAGAATTTATAAAACGTTTAAGATATAAAACCTTCCCGATTTTTAAGAAGTCACTTTTAATAACTGTTTTATTTTATGGGCTAGGTGAATTAATTCCTGCCTTTCATTGCTAAGAACCGTTACATGTCCCATCTTTCTACCGGGGCGCGTTTCTTTTTTCCCATAAATATGAACGAAAACATTTTCAATTTTTAATACCTCGTACAGATTTTCATATTTGGCTTCACCGTTATAATTTGCTTCTCCGATAAGATTTACCATGGACGAATTCATTATCGGTTTGGTAAATCCTAACGGATACTCAAGAATGATTCTCCACAGCATATCAAATTGTGAAGAATATGCCGCCTCTATCGTATGATGCCCGCTGTTGTGTACTCTCGGTGCGGTTTCGTTCACCAGCACATTATCGTCAATATCAATAAATAATTCGACTGCAAATATACCGGGACTTTTAAGATTTTTCACCACCGTTAATGCAATTGCTTCTGCCTTCCATAATATTTTTTCAGCAATATTAGCGGGACACAGCTGGTATTCCAATAAATTGAAATCTTTATTAAAAATCATTTCCACCGGCGGATAAAGCGCATTCTTTCCATCTTCGCCAACGGCTACAATAATTGAAATTTCTTTTTTAATAGTCACTAATTTTTCCAAAACCGCATCCCCGTCAAAAGCCTTTTCCAAATCATTTTCGTTCTTTAAAATTTCTACTCCTCTACCGTCGTATCCACCTTCGGCAAGTTTATGAGCAGCCGGAAGGAAACTTAAATGGTGCTTAAGCTCACTTTTGTTGGAAGTAACTACATAAGGGGAAGTTGGAATTTTGTTCTCCGCATAAAAATTTTTCTGTATGATTTTGTTCTTTATAATTTCCAGCGCGGACGGGCGCGGATAGACTTTTACACCTTCGGCCTCCAACTTTTTTAACGCTTTAATATTTACGGATTCGATTTCGATAGTAATGGCGTCCAATTCTTTACCAAAATTATAAACATCCTCAAAATCAGTGATATTTCCTTTTGTAAAATGATCGCATAGATGTGCTGCCGGACATTCGGCATCGTTTTCCACCACGAAAGTTTCTACAGGATAATTGGCCGCCGCCTGCAATAACATCCTTCCTAACTGGCCGCCGCCAAGTATTCCTACTTTTTTCATCTAAAAAAATTTTCTGCAAGATAAATGTTAGAAATTTATCCGGAATAGTTACGTTGGATTTAAATCGTGATTATTGCAGTAAACGAACAAAAAAGGAAGATTTTTATTTCATGAGAAAAAGTGACAAGTAAGTAGGATTTTTATTTACAATTCTCCACAAATTTTACACTACATAGACTATCAGCAATATGTGTCTTCTCATAATTTTGTAATTTGCAATCCCATTTTTTACCAGTTAATTTTTTTTATGAAGACCAATAAAATACATTATCTATTAGCTTTTGGGTTGATGATTATATTTTCCATGAATGCAGATAAAATCAGCGCCCAATCTTACAAATCGGAGAATTTATTTTACATGGTTGGCGGGGTGGCGGGCTACCAGTCTTTTGTGCAACATGCCGATGAAATTTCTATCATTTGTCCTGATGTGTACCAGATAGATAGTGCGGGCGTAATAACTGGCGAAGTAGACCGAAGAGTTCTGGAACTGTCTCAGAAAAAAGGGATTAAAGTAATGCCTTTGTTTGCTTCCTTTAACCAACGAGGAATTCACGCTTTATTAACCAGCGGCGCAGCCAGGAAGGAAGCCATAAGGCTTATGCTTTTTTATGCACGCGAGTTTCATTTTTATGGATGGCAGTTTGATATTGAAGGCATCTACTTTGCTGATAAAGACGCATACACTTCTTTTTACACGCAAACTGCCGACAGCCTTCATAAATATGGATTTGCCATTTCCAGCGCCGTGGTAAAGTCGGAGCAACCAGCGCCCGAAAGTTCTAACCCGGCATATCAACGTTTTTTATACGAAAACTGGCGCGGTGCGTTTGATATTCCTGCTATTGCCGCTGTTAGCGATTTTATATCAATAATGACTTACGATCAGCATACTGCTTTCACGCCACCGGGCCCCGTCGCAGGACTTCCGTGGATGAAAAGGATTGTGGCGTATCTACTGGATTCGGGTGTTCCGGCTAATAAGATATCAATGGGAATTCCTTCTTATTCTGATTACTGGTATCCTACCGATGGCGGCCCAACTGGCCCACGCTCCACCCGCGATGAAATCAGTTACGCTGCTGCAAAAGATTTGCTCGACCGCTACCAGGCTACATCTGAATGGATGGCCGACCAGCAGGTTTCTTGTACGCGTTGGGAAGCCGGAGGAATATTTAACTGGCTGTTTATAGAAGACGCCAAATCATTTTTGCCCAAATTCAAACTTGCTGAAACGAATCATTTACGCGGCATTTCCGTGTGGGTTTTGGGTTCCGAAGATCCGGAGATTTGGAAGGTGCTTAAAAAGGAAGCGGTTACGGTTAGGGTGAAATAAAAGCGTGGACAAGGTTGAATATTGGCTATCCCAATTTTTATATCCCTCTTTTCTTCTTCCAGGTTTTATTTATCTTCTGTGTCATTTATTTTTTTTTCTTTAATAAGCATTTTTTATTATTAAAATAATCTTAAGAGAAGTTCGGATATAATAGGATACGATGGATATCATTTTCAGTAAACAAACAAATACTGCAAATTGTTATTTTAAATAATAATATTATCTACATTAAATAATAATCGTAATATTACGATTATAAATAAGTATGGGTACAACAAAATCAGAAGAGTTCAAATTAAAAGACATTCGTGTTGCTAATTATGCAAAGGCTTTATCTCATCCGGCAAGAATCGCAATTCTTAAATTATTAATCTCGAAAAAAGCATGTGTTTGTGGCGACATCGTAGACGAGCTTCCTTTGTCGCAGAGCACAGTATCACAGCATTTAAAGGAATTGAAACAAGCCGGTTTGATTAAGGGAGATATTGAGGGCGCGAAAGTATGTTACTGCATTGATGAGAAAGAATGGAAAGCTGCAAAAGAACGATTGGCCCAATTATTTGCTTCTTATGAAGGACAGAATTGTTGCTAATTATTTTTTAAGTATCATCGTAACATTACAATATAAATTAAATAGAAATAAAAATGCAAAACGAAAATGATTTAAAAGAAATCGTAAAGCAAAAATATACTGAGATAGCTTTACAGGATAAGGAAACCAACCAGTCATCTTGTTGTGGTTCCGGTGGCTGTAGTGAAGAAGTATACAACATCATGTCTGAAGATTATGAACAATTAGAAGGTTATAATAAGGATGCAGATTTAGGATTAGGTTGCGGTTTGCCGACTCAATTCGCAAGAATTAAAAACGGAGACGTGGTTATTGATTTGGGAAGCGGAGCAGGAAATGATGCTTTCGTAGCAAGGCATGAAACCGGCGAAACAGGGAAAGTGATAGGAATTGATTTCACTCCGGCAATGATTGAAAAAGCAAGGAATAATGCTGAGTTGAGAGGATTTAATAATGTTGAATTCCGACAGGGTGATATTGAAAATATGCCTGTAACTTCTAATGTTGCTGATGTTATCGTAAGCAATTGTGTGCTGAATCTTGTTCCCAATAAAGATGGAGTGTTCAAAGAAATTTTTAGGGTTTTAAAACCGGGTGGCCATTTTAGTATTTCTGATATTGTGCTGGTTGGAAACTTACCTGCCAATATTCAAAATGCTGCTGAGATGTATGCAGGATGTGTATCCGGAGCGATTCAAAAACAGGTTTATCTTGAATTGATTGAATCGAATGAATTTAGCAATATTACTATCCAAAAGGAAAAAGCGATTATTATTCCTGACGATATTTTACAAAATTATTTATCACAAACGGAAATAAACGAATTTGAAAATTCGGGTACAGGAATTTTTAGTATTACCGTTTATGCAGAAAAACCTTTGCAGGAAAGCGAATGTGGATGTGCGCCCGGTTGTTGTAATTAAGGATTTTATATTTTGAAAAGGCTTTCTTGCTGGCAGGGAGGTTTTATAAACAAATGTTACTCACTTCTTAGGCGAAATTGAAATGAAAAAAGTTTTGGTAATTTGTACAGGCAATAGTTGCCGTAGCCAGATAGCACACGGTTATTTACAAAAATTTGCAAATGGGAAAGCTCAAATTTATTCCGCGGGCATAGAAACGTATGGCGTAAATCCGATGGCAATTGCTGTGATGAAAGAGGAGGGAATCGATATTTCTCATCACACTTCCAATAATATAAATGAGTATAAAAATATAGTTTTTGACTATGTAATTACCGTTTGTGATAACGCCAAAGAAAGATGCTCTTTCTTTCCATTATCAGCAAAAAAGTTTCATCAAAATTTTCCTGATCCTGCAAAAGCAAAAGGAAGCGAAGATGAGTTTATGCAGGAGTTTCGTAAAGTGAGAGATATGATAAAGTTATATTCAAAAGATTTTATTGAAGAAAATTTGTAAATATTTTTTACTGCTTAGTCACCAGGTTATTTTCTTTAATAAAATGAGTTAACTGTTCAGCGATTTCCTGATGCTCTTTTAAATCAGGATGGCTGTCGCATCCATGGTTGTATTGTTTTTCAAAAAAATATTTGTAAATATTTTGGTCGCCATTTGCATGTAAATAATTTTCAATGCCGATAAGATAATTTTTCAAAGCTGCCCTAAGTTTTGCGTCTGCCATCGGGCTGCTGAGTAAAAGAATTTTAGCGTTGGCGAATTTACTTCTAATGGTTTTTATAAAGTCAACATAAGCGCTGCAAAAAGCGGTTGAATCCTGTATGCCATCGTTTTGTCCCAAACAAATAGTTACTAAATTGGGAGTGTAATCATTAGAATTGTAGGCAATAGAATCGTCCCTCATATCTATTTTATCATATACCTGCGGCATTAAAATTTTCATACCGCAACAACTGTGAATCATGCCAATGCCTGAAACGGAAGCCAATTCCCATTGGGCGTTTAAAGCGCGCGCCGTTAAAGGGCCATAAGCCATGTACGCATTATGCTCATCGTACCATTGTCCTTTACCACAGGCGATTTCAGAATTATCATCTCCAAAACCGCAGGTGATGGAATTTCCAATAAATTCAATTTTTATGTTGGGCCTGGGTGGAAGAGCAAGAAGCTTTTTACAATTAATTCCGGCAAATTCCAGATAACCATTTCCTGATTCAGTGTCTTTGCAAATAGTGATCGAATGCGATCCCTTATTTAAACCTTTCAGCGTTATTTTATTGTTTTCAAATTTTGTCTGGAAGCGAAATTTTTTGCCATCAACTACCATTTCTATGTAATTATGAATGTTGCCATAAAGTACCTGATCATTCAAAAAAAAGATAAATTCATCACCTTTGAATTTTGCTTTTATATAAACGCCCGGCGACCAGAATCGTGGCAGATCTACATTTGTTGTTTGTATCCTTCCATAATATTGTGTTAACGGATTGCCGGCTTTATAAAAATTTTTTGCGGAGGAATTAGCGCTTGCATTTTCAATAGAAAAAGTAATTCCTTTTTGTGCATAAATTTTTTGATTGATAAAAAAGAAAATCATCAACAGGAACATGAAAACTTTAATGGCTCGCATAATTATTTTTTGGAAGTGAAAATATATTTTTAAACAAAAGTCCTTACGCCAACCGACGCATAAGAATTCCGAAATTCTTTTGGGGTGCTGTCTTTTTTCTTTTTAAAAATCCTGTTGAAATTCGACATGTTATTAAATCCGCATTTATAGGCGATTTCATTTACGCTGTGTGTCGTTTCAATGAGCATGCGGGATGCATGGCCAAGACGGACATCATTTAAGGTATCAATAAAAGTTTTTCCGGTCCGTAATTTAAAAAATCTGCTGAGCGAAACTTCCGTCATTCCCGCAATTTTTGCGGCATCACTTAGAGAAACATTCTGACCAAAATTTTTATTTACATGGTCCATTATTTTATCAATTCTTCGGCTGTTGTAAGATATAATTTCCTTATTAAAAGAAGGGTCAGAAAGTGTCCGGAAATTTCTTGAAGTAGAAAGATCATGCAGAATGGACATTAATTCAAGCACCGAATCGAAGCCTTGTTTTTGCATCAATTGTTTTATTCGTGGCATGATAGTCAAAGTCGTTTCTCTTGAAAATAAAACGCCCCTGCCAGATCGCTGAAATAGAGTTTTTATGAAATTAAGCTGGTTGCGTTGCAAAAATTTTTCATCAAATAAGTCCCTGTGAAACTGGATCGTAATCTCTTTGATATTCCGGGTTTGGCATTTATGCGTAAACCATCCATGTTGCAAATTAGATCCCACCAACACCAACTCAGTGTCCCCAATTTCTTCTACATGGTCGCCAATTACTCTTTGTGCCCCAGGAGCATTTTCTATAAAATTCAATTCTATTTCTTCGTGATAATGCAAAGGAAAATCAAACTCGCTTTTTATTCTTGAGAACACCATAAAGCAATCGCCTTGAGTAAGTGGGGTTATTTCCCTTAAAAGGTTTGTATTCATTTTAGCTGTGGTTTAGCAATTGAATTTTAATTTTCCATGTAAAAAAAGTATCATTATTTGCTATAGTAAAAATAAATAGAAATATTCGTTGAATTGATATTTACAGCATTTATTTTAAAAATATAAAAACAAAATGTTTTTAATAATAGATAAGAATATATCAGTTTAATGTTATAATTTAAAATAGATTTGAACAGTAAAGAACAACTATTTTTAGAGATAAATTATTGACTGGTAAAGCAATAAATAAGAGGTTTTCTTATTCTGCCATAAACAAAATTTACGAAATGTGTAAAAAGAGAAATTCATTTTTTAGATTCATTATTTTATTTGCAATTAATTTTTTGGCGTGTCAATTTTTGTATGCGCAAACTGAACTTGAACCCTGGGGAAATATTTCAGGAATAAGAGTGGATGGCGATTTGATGGAAGTTCAGAGCAACCTGAGCGTAGTAAAAAATAACTGGTCCGAAATTAATTTTACCGCCAAAGAAAGACAGCGGCCGAATTATGAACGAAAAGGAAATCAGCAAATTGTTACTACCAATATTGATAGTTTATTTTTTACTGAAACAGTTTCTGATAAAGGAAAGGGCGAAGCGTTGGTAAATGTCAGAGTTCAATCCAATGCTGATGATTCATTAGCAGGAATTTATTTTACCGTTTTTTTAGACAGTGTGTTTGAAAATGGAAGTGCAAATCTGAATCAATTTAAAAGAGTTAATTTGAATGAATCGGAAAATCAGTTGCAGAAATATTTTGAAACTCCTGCGAAGGAAATTCAATTTCATTCAAAAAACCGGCAGTTAATATTAAAGTTTACAGAGCCTGCCGGAATAATAATAAAACGCATCGAAACCCAATCAGGAAAACGACTGCAGCTTTTTATTCCAATTGTGACGGGTAATATAAAATATGGTCAGGAGGCAGTTAAAAGTTTTTCTATCGAAGTTTCTGGAACTGTTGATAAAACGCCTGTCACCCTAGAGTTAAATACATCTAAAACCGGGCGACCTTTTATCGGCTTTGGTGGAAATTTTCGGTTGCAAAACCCAAAAACAGATCCCGAAGTAATCGATTATTGTTTGAAAAACCTGGATGTGCGTTTCTCGCGGGTTGAAATGCCATGGCGGTTATGGCAAGCGGAAATAAATGTTGATCCAATTGCCTACGCGAAATCCGGTAAATTAAATCCTCATGTTCAAAAGTCAATGGAAATGGCGCAGCGCCTTTATAAAATGGGTATCCCGGTGATTCTTTCTGCATGGTCTGCACCTTCATGGGCAATTGTAGGGAAACCAAGATTCCGCCCGGAAAATGGAGTTTGGGGCAATCCGTTAGATTCTACCAAAACCAATGAAATTTATAAATCCATTGCAGATTATATTGTTTACTTAAAAGAAAATTATGGTGTTAAGATTAGCCTGTTTTCTTTTAATGAATCTGATCTTGGAATCAATATTCGCCAGACAGGAGAAGAGCACGATGAGTTGATAAAAGGCCTGGGCGCGTATTTTGTTTCGAGAGGATTAAAAACAAAAATGTTGTTGGGGGATAATTCCGATGCGACTACTTATCGGTTTATTTATCCCGCGCTTAATGATCCCGCAACCCATCCTTACATCGGCGCAATTTCTTTTCATTCGTGGCGTGGATGGGATAAAGTAACGTTGCAAAAATGGGCTGATGCGGCCACTCAATTGCACAAACCATTAATCGTTGCAGAAGGAAGTATTGACGCGCAGGCATGGGGATATCCGCAAATTTTCCTTGAA
>JBDTHD010000113.1:0-3718 GCA_039937075.1 Ginsengibacter sp.
TTTCTTCATTTATAAACTGCAATGTATTTTTAGTATCAAGGCCTCCTAACCTCTTTTGAATTTTTAAAACACATTCCGTCAGTTTTTGCTTCTCAAAATCGCCGTAAACTTTTACGACATTCTTTAATCGCTCTTCAAACGGAATATCCAAAAAATACAATTTACTTTTTCGCATTTGGAGCCAAAAAATTTTAGGAATGCCCACTGTGCCAATGTGAGCGCTTTCATCTTCTACCCAAATATCCTTGTCTTCATTTTTCGTTTGTGCATTATCGTTATTTTGATTTTCAGATAACTTCCATAATTCCAAGGCCAAAAGATTTTCAAACAGCTCCGTTGAAGGTTGTGGTTTTTGACCTAAAGCTCCAAATGCAGAGCCGCGGTGATTGGCGAGCCCTTCAAGGTCAATCATCTTTTTATTCCTCAATTTCAATTCATTCAGAATTTCAGTTTTACCGGAGCCGGTATAACCACCGATAATTCTCAGTGAATATTCTTTCTCAAACTGCTGTAACACCCATCGCCGAAAAAATTTATATCCACCTTTTAATAAAAAAACTTTATAGCCAAAAAGATTTAGAAGCCACGCAACTGCGTCACTTCTCATTCCTCCCCTCCAGCAATGTAGTAGAATTCCACTTTGATAAACATCGCCTTTGTCTTTAAATTCTTCCATGATTTGTAAAACTTCCCCCGGAATAGTTTTCATTCTTTCGGAAAAATATCCTAAGCCGATATTTACTGCTTTTTGGCGGCTTTCCTTTTTATAGGCGGTCCCAATTATCTTTCTTTGTTCATCGGTAAAAAGCGGCACAGAAACAGCGCCCGGAATATGCGCATGCAAATATTCGCCAGGACTTCTTACATCCAGAATAGGAAATGTTTCAGAAAGTTTTAAAAAGCTTTCAATATCAATCTTTTCAATTGCCATCGGGCAAATAATTAATTTAGGAGAAAAATTTTACTACTTAGTAAACGCATCCGGTTGAAAATACAAGCTTTTTAATTTACTGTATTCAGATCAAGAATTAAATTATTCTTTTCAGGTTTAATCACGAGCGCGGCATTGTCGCCGGGTTTGGAAAAAAAACCTCCTTTCGCAACAATTGAATAATTCATCCCTTCAAATTTACAATCGACTTTTTGGTTGCTTATCTTTTTGAAAGGCAGCACCGCATTTGAAGCTGTTGTCAATTCAAGAAACCAATCAATGGATTCTTTTCCGATGAATTTTATTTTTATATTTTGCTCATCCATGTCCATCACAATCGCCCCATCAAAAGACGTTAGCGGCCACGAAATATGCAACTGATTTCCGGAACCTGTAATTTCTGGTTTTCTACCTTTTATCAAAATTTCTTTTCCATTCAAAATCGCTTTCAAATCCATGCTGGCAAGCATCTGAGCCGAACTCCATTTGTTGCCATCTACGAACGGAAGTGAAAAAAAAGAAGCCTTTGTGGAAGTTGATTTTTGAGTCAAATAAGAAGAGGCAAGGTTTTCATTAAATAAATGAATATCACGAAAACGACAAGTTCCATTCTCCCATAACAAATTCATCCTGTAAAAACGGCTGTCAAACCAAACCGTCTGCACATTGTCGTTATTTAAATCATTATTTACAGTCACCGAAGTTGCAGGAGTAACTTTAAATTTTTGACGAAACCATTCTCCGGATTCAGCCAGTGTTTCTACAGTTAATTTATTTTCATCTCTTAATTTGGCAATTAGCGGCATTTGTATTTTGTACCCTTTTTTCATCGCATTCCAGGTAAAAGAATTTTCCTGTCCGGCCTGGACATAAGCAAAATTCAGGCATTCGCCTTCGGTAAATTGGTTAAAATACCAATGAACCCACGCGGAATCGCCTCCGCCAAATTGATAGACTGGCTCAAGCGTAACAACTCCCTGTCTTTCATTTCCCAAACCATTATCATATTGCCTTACAGGGTCGCTTCCCAGCATTCGAAAAATGGGAACAGGAATTTGATTATTGGCATTCTGCGCCGGCATGTAAGCATTTTTCAGGCTGGGATAATAAGCCTGGTTCCAATAGCCGCCCCATAAAGTATATCCATCGGTCCCGATTTGGTCTTTGCAATTACACGACGCAACAATCCCATATTTTTTATACAAATAATTTAACGTGTAAGCATCGATAAACCATGAACCAACAGACAAAGGATAACGCCCATAAATCTTTTTGAAATGCTCCATATAAGTATCCGCCAGTTTCCTGCGTTCTTCGGGAGAATAACCCGTAGAAAAATCAACATCAGCGCGCGGGTCCCAGGAAGAATTGCCACGCCATTTAAGCCCGGCGTCGAGCACAAGGGGTTTAGGCATTTCCCACCAGCCACCGAGTTCGAATGAATCAGATGGAAGAGGTTTTAGTAATTCCTGGTAGCGGGAATCCAACAACGCATCGTATTGCAATAGGAAGGTTCCTTTAAGATGGTATTTCCGCATGATTGCTATTTGCTTCACAACGGTTTGATACAAAACATCTTCCGTAATCCTAGGGTCACGCGGTTCGGTTAAACGAATAAAATTAATAATATTTACAATTTTAGGATTACTCCTCTCAGCAAGACAATCCATCTTTCTTTTAGAAAACGAAAAACAAATCAAGCAAATGATAAATGCAAAAATAACGGATGCGGTTAGCCTGTTTTTATTCATACAAAATGGAACTTTAAAAAAATACTTTTAATACACATCAACCAAATTACATTTTGTTTATCAAAATCATCAATCTACTTCTTTCATTTTCACAGTAAAATGCCTCAAGGCCGGTGCTTCATATTCTATTTGCATACCTTTTATTTTTTTACGATTCTTATAAACCTCTATAATTACCTCTGCTACATAATCGATATGGCTTTGAGTATAGACGCGGCGTGGAATGGCTAATCTTACCAATTCTAACACTGCGGGAATTAAATTTCTTTTTTTGTCATATTTCCCAAACATCAAAGAACCAATCTCTACACTCCTGATTCCCCCTTCCTTATACAATGCAGCCACTAACGCCTGACCCGGATATTGATCTACAGGAATGTGCGGCAACATTTCTTTCGCATCCAAATATACCGCGTGGCCGCCGCCTGGCTGCATTACCGGAACATTTGCCGCCACTAATTTTTCAGTTAAATATTGAATGCTACGGATACGATATTGCAAATAATTTTCTTCCATCACTTCTTTTAAACCAATGGCAATCGCTTCAAGATCTCTTCCCGCAAGGCCGCCGTAAGTTGTAAAACCTTCGGTGATAATTAATAAATTTCTACATTGAACTGCCAACTCTTCATTTCGCAGCGCGATAAACCCGCCAATATTCGCCAACGCATCCTTTTTTGCACTCATCGTACAGCCATCTGCATACGAAAATAATTCATGTGCAATTTCCGGAATTGATTTATCGGCATAACCTTCTTCGCGAAGTTTGATGAAATAACAATTTTCTGCAAACCGGCATGCGTCAATAAATAAACTAATTTTATATTTTTTACAAATTGCTTTGGTAGCTTTTATATTTTGCATGCTAACAGGCTGGCCACCTCCGGAATTATTAGTAACCGTTATAATGCACGCCGGGATATTTTTAGCGCCTTTTTCCTTAAGAAAATTCTCAAAAGCTTTGTTATCCATATTTCCTTTGAATGGGGCCGGAACAGAGGGAATTTTTCCTTCCGCACATAAAAAATCAATTCCT
>JBDTHD010000114.1:0-15127 GCA_039937075.1 Ginsengibacter sp.
GAAAAACAAAAGTTGGAGGATTTTTAAAAAAAGTAAGGCGTATTGTAGAAAGGACCAATCCGATTACCCGGCTTTTAGAAGGAACAAATGAGCCGGACATTGCAAAGAATTTTTAAAAAAATATTAATCACACTTATACATTTAAAATGAAAAAATCAATTTTAATACTAACAATGATATGCACCGCAGCAAGCAGTTTTGCGCAATCAGATTCTACACAACCTGGGAATAAAAATGACACCGTGCGCATCGGCGGAATGATTATTCTGAAAAGAGGAAATCCAAATGATAAAAAACATTTAGTTGTCACTATTGGTAATAAAGACAAAAAAAAGGAGATGAATTTCATTGCAACTTCTTCTCTGATATTCGATATTGGTTTTGCCAACTGGACTGATAAAACAAATTATACCACAGCAGCAAATAATGGTTTCATCGTAAACAAACCGGGTTCTCCCGAACTAAGCGCTAATGATTTAAAATTAAAAACAGTTAAATCGGTTAATGTAAACATTTGGTTTTTCATGCAGCGACTGAATCTTATAGAACATGTTGTAAACCTGAAATATGGATTGGGGCTTGAATTAAATAATTACAGGTTTACACACAATATCAGTTTTAATGAAGGAGGTGCAAATCCCTATAATCCTTCACAAAATATTCCGCATCCATTTATGTTCCGCGACTCAGTTGGTTTTTCCAAAGATAAGCTGGCTGCTGATTACGTAACCGTTCCTCTGATGCTAAATTTTCGCACTAACCCTAAATACAACGGAAAAGGAATCAGCCTTAGCGCCGGAGTAAGCATGGGATATTTATATGGAAGTCGAAATAAGCAAAAAAGCGATGTGCGCGGAAAAGAAAAAAATCGCGGTGATTATGATTTGGAAAAATGGAAGTTTTCTTATGTGGGCGAACTTGGCCTTGGACCGGTACATTTATACGGTTCTTACAGCCCCAAATCCATTTTTCAAAATGATTTGAATTTTATACCTTATAATATTGGAATACGTTTTAGTAATTGGTAACATTTCTCATGTGTTAGTTTTAATTTAAAGGGCCTGCGCGCAAAGTGCAGGTCTTTTTTATTTTTTACCATCGCACCTTTTTATAAATCAACTGATACTTAAATGAATTTTAATAAAAATCTTCAACCTTAGCAGTAAACGAACAAATTGGGTTGTTTTTTGTTTTGGTTATTGAACTCTATTTAATATTTGCAATAAAACAATAAGTGAAATTAAAATTGATTACATAAACAATTATATTATTCGTTCTAAATTGCAAAAAAAGTTTTTCAACAATGGATTTTTCAACAAACGAATTAACAACGCAGGTGGCTGAAACCACCAGACAATTTGCAGAACAATTTATCAGGCCACATGTGATGGAATGGGATGAAAGCCAGGAATTTCCTGCTCATATTTTAAAAGAATTGGGGAAACTTGGTTTAATGGGGATTTTGGTGCCGCCGGAATATGGCGGAAGTGGAATGGGATATTTTGAATACAGTGCTGCCATACAGGAAATAGCCAAAGTTTGCGGCTCGATCGGACTTTCTTATGCTGCACATAATTCATTGTGTACAGGCCACATTCTTGCTTTTGGAAACGAAGAACAGAAAAAAGAATTTTTACCAAAATTATGTACTGCAGAATATATTGGTGCATGGGGATTGACAGAGCCAAATACCGGAAGCGATGCTGGAAATATGCAATGCGTGGCTGAGAAAGATGGAGATGACTGGATTATAAACGGAACGAAAAGCTGGATCACTCATGGAAAAAGCGGAGATGTAGCAGTATTAATTTGCAGAACTGGCGAACCAAGAACTCGTGATAATTCAACCTCTTTTATTATAAAGCGCGGCACGGAAGGTTTCAAAAGCGGAAAAAAAGAAAATAAACTCGGAATGCGTGCGAGTGAAACTGCGGAAATGATTTTCGACAATTGCCGGATTCCTGATTCGGCCAGAATGGGCGAAGTCGGTGATGGGTTTAAGCAAGCTATGAAAGTGCTTGACGGAGGCCGAATTTCAATAGCCGCTCTCGGATTAGGAATTGCAAAAGGCGCCTATCAAGCATCGTTGCAATATTCAAAAGAAAGACACCAATTTGGAAAACCTATTGCAGATTTCCAGGCAATCTCCTTTAAGCTGGCCGATATGGCAACCGAAATAATGGCTGCCGAACTATTAATTGACAAGGCTTGCGATCTTAAAATGAAAGGCGAAAATGTAACCAAAGAATCGGCAATGGCTAAATATTATTCCAGCGAGATTGCTGTAAAAATTTCTACAGATGCCGTGCAGATTTTTGGTGGATATGGCTACACTAAAGACTTTCCTGTTGAAAAATATTTTAGAGACAGTAAATTATGCACCATTGGCGAAGGCACCAGCGAAATTCAAAAAATTGTAATCGCAAGAGAAGTTTTGCGATAGCTGCAACTAAGAATTTTTATCATTACCAAAAAAACCACTTAGATTCTTTTTGGCAAACTCCTCCATCTTTTCACTACTTGCACCGGGGATAAATTCGGAAATTTTATCCATTAAATCATTATTATTATTTATTGGATCTGCTACCGTAGACTGAACATCGTCAGGTGTAGTTCCGGGACCTGTTGGTGTAGTGCCCGATTGAAAAAGATTATCAATAGCGCCACCTACCATAGGAAATTTTTCTTTCAAATAATTGGCAATAGTTCCAAGTATTTTATGCGACTCTTCCGCAGAAAGCCCATGAGCGCTTTGTAATTTTTGGATTAATTCTTCCATGATCTCTGATTATTTTTAGGTTAAGAATGTTTTGTTTACACAAAATAAACTATTTGTTGAAAATGGATTTTAATTTATAAAAAATTTCATTCAAAATAAATCAGTAAAATAAATATGGTCAATAAATGCAGTACTATTAATTTCGCGTTTAATTAATCTATCAACCCAGCAGATGAAAACAAAATTAATATTCGCACCTATATTGTCTTTTTTAATTCTCTTATTAACGATGGGATATAGCTGCTTTGCACAGGATCAAACAGTAAAAGATTTGCAATCGCAATCCAATAAAGACGTTGACAAAAAAGGAATGATTGACAGTAGTAAAGTATGGAACACCGGAGGGATTTTTAATTTCAACATGGGACAGGGTAGCCAAAGCAATTGGGCTGCCGGCGGAGATGATTTTTCTTTTTCTCTTGCTACTTATTTAGGCCTTCATGCTTTTTATAAAAAAGGTAGATACAGCTGGGATAATACGCTTGATTTTAATTATGGAGTCGTAAACACTACGAGTGCCGGAACCAGGAAAAATGACGATCGCATTGATGTTTTGTCAAAAGTGGGATATGCCTTAAATCCCAAATTAGATGTAGCCGGATTATTGAATTTTCATTCTCAATTTACTAGTGGTTATCGTTATAATTCTGATGGATCAAAAAATCTTTTATCGAATTTTCTTTCACCTGGTTATGTTTTATTGAGCCTCGGTCTTAATTATAAACCTGCACCCGGTTTGGCCATTTTCATTTCTCCGATTACCTCTCGCTGGACTATTGTTAGAAATGATACTTTAGCCCCGAAATATGGTGTAACTCTCGGTAAAAATGTGAAAAATGAAATCGGGGCCTTTGCAAGTATTACTTATTTGAAAAATTTAAGTAAATCAATTACTTATAATGGTCGGCTGGATTTATTTTCAAACTATGAGCACAATCCGCAAAATGTGGATGTGATGATGAATAATATGTTTACAGCCAAAATATCTAAAATCCTTTCGGCAAGCCTTGGACTTAATTTTATTTATGATGATGATGTGAAACAATTTGGTCCCAATCATGATTCGCCAGGTTTGCAATTCCAATCAATGCTTGCTGTGGGGTTGAGTGTGAAATTCTAATTAAGAATGATCATTTCACATTCACTTCATGAATACTCTTCTGGCTGAGATCTGTCGTAAAATGTTTCCCATTTTTTACTTCCACAGGAAATGTATTTGGATTATTTGGTGCGCCCGTCCCGTTAAAATCAGTGATTTTTAAACCATCAAATTTTTCTACCTGGATTCCATTTGTCAAATAAGGCATTTGTGGATTGATCCAATTCAATTTGAAATTATGAATCGTTAGGTTCTTTACATCTTTTGCCAAAAAGCCCGGGATATCAGATTTAAATAATCCATTCTGAACGCCCATAACGCCCCGCAGGTCGATGTTGCCGCCGGCTACATTATTGAGTTTGCTATTTACAAAATCAAAAGTTATATCATTAAATTCGACATCGCTGATAATACTTTCATCGGTTCCATACACTAAAATTCCATTCTCGCCCTTGCAAATAATATGGCTGAAAATCACATTTTTAATTTGTCCTAGTTTCACATTTTCTTTTCCTCGAATGGCGGAGATATGTATTGGTTCGCCATTTCCCCACCAATTGCCGGTACGCAATTTAGCTTCAATATACATATTGGAGAAAGTGATATTTTCCAAAGAACCTTGGTCCCGTAAAAATATGCCGATGCCTCTTGTGGAATTAGTAATATTTACATTATCAACATGAACATTTTTTACGGTATTCTGGTCTAAAAAGCCAATGCGAATTCCACTGGACGCAGATTGCAAATTGCAATTACTTACAATAATATTTTCAGATGTTTTTCTGATTCCGCTAAAACCGGGAATTTCAAAATGATGGTCATAACCCGTAATAGCAATGGCATCATCTCCTGCGCGGATATCGCATCCTGAAATAATTACATTGGTGCAGGAGGTTACATCTATTCCATCTGCGTTCGGTACCAGCATTCCGCTCCACAAACGAATTCCCAAAACGGATACCGCATCGCAATCAGCAAAGTGAAGTGTCCAAAATGGAGAATGCAATAACGAAACCTCTCTTAATTTCACATTTTTGCATTGAGAAAAAATTACCATCTGGTGAGGCCGATCTTTGGGAACCACCGGACCATCTCCGATACCGCTTTCTACTTTTCGATAATTGTCTTTTTGCCTTGTGTATTTTGTATCAGATATATCGATTTTTTTCGCTGTATCCCAGTCAAAAAAAACTTTGTCATTTCCATCAATAGTTCCCTGGCCCGTAATTGAAACATTTTCTGCGCCTCTTGTATAAAGTATTCCATAATAATTATGTCCAAATCCTTCTTTATCGTAACCCTTGTAATCTTTTAAATTCGCGCTTCCCATTAAAACCGCCCCATTTTCCAAACGCAAATTGACATTACTTTTTAGAGAAAAGGTTCCTGTTCTAAAAACACCTGCCGGAACTTCCACTGTGCCGCCACCTTTTTCATTACATTCATCAATTGCTTTCTGGATGGCATTTGTATTAATAGTTTGACTGTCTGCTACTGCACCAAAATCTTTGATGTTATAATTTTGAGCTTTTAACGTAAAAGCATTCGAAAGAATGAAGAGAAAAATAATTCCTGTTCTCATAGTAGTTTTAAAATTTCATTTATAAATAACTTCAAATAAATTTTTGCAAAATATTTAATCCAAATTTTCAATAATTCCTGCTATTCCCTGGCCACCGCCCACACAGGCCGTTACTATTCCGTATTTTTTATTTAACCGTTTCATATCATTAATAATTTGAACGGTGAGTTTCGCTCCGGTACAACCCAACGGATGGCCAAGCGCAATCGCGCCTCCATTGATATTTACTATTGCAGGATCAAGCTCCAATTTTTTTATTACGGCTACGGATTGCGAAGCAAACGCTTCATTTAATTCTACCAAATCAATTTGAGACAGGTTCATTCCGGCCCGTTTTAAAACTTTGGGGACGGCTTCCATCGGGCCAATACCCATCACACGGGGATGCACACCCGCACTTACACAATTTACAAGCCTGGCTATTGGTTTCAATTTTAATTCCTTCATCATTTTTTCACTCATCACAATTACAAAAGCCGCGCCATCACTGGTTTGTGAAGAATTGCCGGCTGTAACAGTTCCTCCTGTTGCAAATACGGGTTTTAATCTGGCCAACGCTTCCAAAGAAGTATCTGCGCGAACCCCTTCATCGGTATCAACCACAAAGCTTTTCTTTTGCTTTTTCAAATCTTTATCAAGATATATCTCTTCAACCGTCATCGGTAAAATGCCACTTTTAAAATATCCATTGTTGATGGCGTTCAAGGCTTTTTGGTGAGATTGAAAACTGAATTCATCCTGTTGTTCGCGGGTGACATTGTATTCTTTGGCAACAGCTTCGGCGGTTATCCCCATTCCCAGATAATAATCAGGCGTTTCAGAAGTCACCGAATATGCGGGCACCGTTTTCCATCCCGAAGTGGGCACCATTGTCATACTTTCAGTTCCCCCCGCAATAATGCAATCAGCCATTCCGCTTCTAATTTTCGCAGTTGCTATAGCAATAGTTTCCAAACCGCTGGCGCAATAACGATTTACGGTCATCCCCGGAACGGAAATCCCCAGTGCTCTTACACTAATCATTCGGCCTACCTGCAATCCTTGCTCAGCCTCCGGTACAGCGTTTCCTACAATTAAATCGTCGACTCTTTTGCTATCTAATTCGGGAACCGTTGCCAGTAAACCTTTTATAACATCCACGGCTAAATCATCGGGGCGATAAAATCTAAATCCTCCGCGTTTCGATTTGGTAACCGCTGTTCGAAAACCTGCTATAATATATGCTTCCATAAAAAATTATTTTAAAATTGAATACAGCAATTTAAGATTTTTTATTTTGAAGATTGATGCTCCTTTAGAAAATAAAAATCTGAACTATTTGTTGCTTTACTATTATAATTCTCTTTCTATTTTTTCAAAAAGCTTCTGATTCTTGTATCAACATTCTCTCTTATATTTTCATAAAAAAGATTGTAATCTGCAATATGATAATTTTTAGTTTTCAAAAAAATACTTCCAAAGAATTTGGGTTTATTTACCCACAAAACATTTTCGTGAATTTGCGCGTGGACGAGCCCCGGAATTACTTTATTAAAATTACGCAACACGCCGCCTTTATTCAAATACGCCGGAGCAAGCGTGGTGTCCATTGTCCAGGTGAGAGGATTAATAACATATGCTTTTAGGGTTTCTTTTTTAATGAATGGGGCCACATATCCTTCTTCAAAAGTGCGCCAACTTACAAAGCACCCGGTTGCTGTAGAATCTTTGCATGGCTGCAATTCAGAAAAGTAATTAACAAATACCGGCAGGCCAATTATATATGCACATACCAATTGTTTTTGCAACGGTTTGTTTTCAAAAAATTCTTTTAGCAGTCTTCCCGCATGCAATGTTCCCTGGCTATGAGATGCAATAATAATTGGCCGTCCATGATTATAATGTTCTAAATAATACTCAAACGCTTTTTTTACATCTTCATAAGCTGTGTCCAATGCAGCGTTGTCAGCCATGGTATCTTTGGTATAAAAAGCCTGGAGATTTGCCTGTCGGTAACGTGGCGAAAATACACGGCAATATCTATTGAAAATACTGGCCTGGTATAGGATTGCAGTATTATCTGTTTTCTTATTTATCTTCTCATCATTGATATCTGCATTCCAGCCATCGGGCATTTTCCCGTTGGTATAAGTAGTGGGGTAAATAAAAAAAACATCTGCAACAGAATCTTTTATTTTGTCTTTTAATCCTTTAGGAATATTATCGGATGGGTCATATTTAAAAGGAGAGGCAGCCCAATAATTTAAATTACTATAATCAGGAAAATGATTTTTGCTCTTAAATTTATAATTTATCGAACGGGTATAAATTTTTGTTGAACAAGAAAATATTAGCCCAATAGAAAAAAATAAAAAAATAAAAACAATACCTTTAGATGATAAATATTCTTTGTAATTTGACATTTGCTACGCTAGATTCGTAATTAAAACTAAATTGTAAATCAATGACCATACCAGTAGTGGATTTGTCTGATTTTACCGGCGAAGATCCTAAACTTAAAGAATCGTTTGTTCAAAAGCTGGGCAAAGCTTTTGAAGATGTTGGTTTCGTCGCCGTAAAAAATCATGGGATACCTGAAAACCTTATTGCAGATCTTTATAAATATGTACAGCAGTTTTTTTCTCTTCCTTCTGATAAAAAAAGAAGTTATGAAATCACTGACCTGGCCGGCCAAAGAGGCTATACCTCGTTTGGAAAAGAACACGCCAAAGGCAGCGAAGCTCCCGATCTGAAAGAATTTTTTCAGTATGGTCAAATTGTTCCTGAAAATCATCCCCTAAAACCCGAATATCCTGATAATGTTGGTGTTTCCGAAATTGAAGGATTTAATGAAACACTTTTTAAAGCGTACCGGGCTTTTGAAAAATCGGGAAAATCGCTTCTTCAGGCAATCGCACTTTATCTCGGCCTTGATGAGGATTTTTTTGATGATAAAGTAGAGGAAGGAAATTCTATTGTGCGTGCTATTCATTATCCGCCGATTACCGAGGAGCCGAAAAGCGCTATCCGTGCGGAACAGCATGAAGACATTAATTTAATAACGCTATTAGTTGGCGCTTCTGCGGGCGGCCTGGAAATTCTTACGAAACAAAATGAATGGGTCCCCGTTACTTCTCTGGAAGATCAGATTGTAGTAAACGTGGGAGATATGCTGCAGCGCCTTACCAATAATAAGTTGAAAAGTACGACTCACAGAGTTGTGAATCCGCCGCGGGAATTGTGGCATACTTCGCGTTTTTCTATTCCCTTTTTTCTGCATCCAAAAGCAGCTATGGATCTTTCCGCTCTTAAAGAGTGCGTAAACGAAGACCATCCCAAAACTTTTGTGGATATTACCGCAGGAGAATATCTTGATGAGCGTCTAAAAGAAATAGGGCTTAAGAAATAAATTAGTTTATTCTAAAATAAATTTTGTTTGACAAAACTTTTGTTCCAAAAAAAATTGCCGGCCTGACAGAAATACAAATGATACGTTTTTAAAAAAATATTTTCATGGTACTGCACAGGCACATTCCTTTTTTAAAAGCTGTTTTTTTTTATACTATTTCTGCTTTCGGCGGACCACAAGGGCATTTGGGGATGATGATAAAGACATTTGTAGAAGGAAGAAGAGATGTAACCAAAGAAGAATTGATGGAATACGTTGCTTTTTGCCAGCTTTTACCCGGAGCATCTTCTACCCAGACTATTACATTAATTGGTTATAAACGGGGTGGCGTGCCACTTGCGATTCTCACGTTGCTAATCTGGATTACGCCAGCCTCCATATTAATGGGTATTTTTTCATTTCTCTTTTATTATGTAAAGACATACCATGTAAGCCTTAACCTCTTTTCATATATACAACCCATGGCGGTGGGCTTTATTGCTTTTGCTGCTTTTAAAATGTATAAAGTTTCCGTCAAAAATAAAATCACTTTTATTATAATGGTGGTGGGCGCTTTCGGCACTTATATCTTTTTCAGAACTCCCTGGGTTTTCCCAATACTTATAGTTTTAGGAGGCGTTGTTACAAACTTTAGCGACAAACGCTTTCCCGAAAAACATAACATAAAGCCACGGCATATCAAGTGGACAAATATCTGGTTATTCTTATTGATTTTTTTGATAGTCGGATTTTTTAGTGAAACCGCGAGAAAAGAAAATTGGGAGCACAGAAAAGCGTATAACCTTACCGAAAACGTCTATAGATACGGCAGCCTTGTTTTTGGCGGGGGTGATGTATTAATGCCTATGATGTATGAGCAGTATGTAACAAGAGAAAAATCTAATTATCTTGATAAAGAAGAGTATTTAACCGGTTGGGGAATAATACGCGCTATTCCCGGACCTGTTTTTTCTGTTACTTCTTATATTGGCGGTATGATATTAAGAGATTATGGGCCTCTATGGCAGGTAGCAGGATGTTTTATCGGAAGTTTTTTCATTTTCCTGCCGAGTGCGTTGCTGGTTTTATTTTTTTTTCCTGTGTGGCAGAATTTAAAAAGATTTGTGGTTGTTTATAGGTCACTGGAAGGAATTAATGCGGTCGTCGTTGGAATTATGTGGGGCGCCTTTATGTACCTTGTCAAAGATATTTCGATAACGCAATTGGATACGGTAAGCTTTGTAAATCTTTTTGTAATTGTCGGCACCTTTTCTTTGCTCACTTTTACTAAAATTCCGGCTCCTTTTATTGTGTTGGGTTGTCTACTGATTGGTTTTATTTTTTAATACTTTTTGGCAGTAAACCAACAAAAAACCCGATTTTCTCTCTCATTAAAATTATATATAATATATTAATAATCAATAGATTATATGAAATTTACTTCTATTGATAATATTGATGAGTTTGGATTTCTTCCATCACTATATCCGGAACCCAAAATCGTATAGACTTTTTTTGCTTGATCATTTCTCTAATTTTCGAGCTTGATATTTCTAACAATGGAGCTTTCAAAAGGTGTCTTTGGTCGTTTAACATTTCTGGCTTTATTTTAAATCCAGGCCTTTCATATATATAAAGAGCGTAGTTTTTTAATAAATATTCGGAATTCTTCCATTTCCTAATATTTTGAAAACTATCGCTGCCTAAAATTATTGAAAATTGATGTTGGGGATATTTTAAATTTAAATACAGTAACGTTTCAACTGTATACGAAGGTTTTGGCAATTTAAATTCTATGTTAGATGACCTCAATTTCTTTTCACCCTCAATTGCCAGATCAATCAAATTCTTTCTATGATTTTCATTGATTAAGGAAGCGTTTAGCTTGAAAGGGCTTTGGGGAGAAACAACAAACCAGATTCTATCTAGAGAACTATAATTAGCCAGATAGTTGGCTATTATTAGATGACCATTATGGACAGGATTAAAAGAACCAAAATACAATCCGATATTCATTTTTAATATAAAATTTCAACTTTTACAAGAGATCCACAATTATTTGATCGGCTTCATCTACTCTTAAGCTTAGAGAATAGCCTGCAACAAGCACATAAATGGGGCCTCCAAGTGGGGCTTTTTTCCAAACAGTAATTTCTTCTTCGGGCAGGCAACCCATTTCCATTAACTTTAAAACAATTTCATGATTTTCAAAAGACTTAATTTTTACTTTTGTTCCTGTTTTTACCTGTGATAATTTCATTAAGCTGTAAAATAAATTTTCATAAAAACTAGTTTTAAAATTTCATAAATCTTGGGTACAATAACCTTCAATAATCACGACCTCAAATTCTCCTTAAAAAATAAACTACTCATCAAATCAATAGTAGCAAGGATTTTTGCAGAAGAACATGTTGTTTTTAAAACTGTTTCGTATGTGTTTTGTAACGATGAATTTTTGTTAAAATTAAATCAACAATATCTTAATCATGATACCCTGACGGATATTTTAACGTTTACACTTTCGGGTTCTTCTTTACCAATTGTTTCAGAAATTTATATTAGCGTAGAGCGCGTCCAGGAAAATGCAGCAGATTTAACAATCGAATTCTCCAAAGAGCTTCATAGAGTTATGATCCATGGGGTGTTACATCTATGCGGCTACTTGGACATTTCGGCTTCAGAAAAATATGAAATGCGACGAAAAGAGGACTATTACCTTTCTAAGATCTAATTGTTTCACGTGAAACGAAACGTTTTCGTTTCACGTGAACATCATTTCAAAGTCAAAATCCATTTTGGTACTTTTGCAGCATGTTTCAGGAATATGACGTTATAGTAGTGGGTGCTGGCCACGCAGGATGCGAAGCTGCGGCTGCAGCAGCCAACTTAGGAAGTAAAACACTTCTTATCACAATGAACATGCAGAATATGGCCCAAATGAGTTGTAATCCTGCAATGGGCGGAATCGCAAAGGGCCAAATAGTTAGAGAAATTGATGCCTTGGGAGGCTATTCAGGTATCGTATCTGACGAAAGTATGATTCAGTTTCGCATGCTAAACAAGAGCAAAGGCCCGGCAATGTGGAGTCCACGTACCCAAAACGACAGAATGCTTTTTTCAGCAAAATGGAGAATCATGCTTGAAAAAACAAAAAATCTCGATTTCTACCAAGACTCTGTAGTTGGGTTAATTAAGGAGAACGATGCTATTTGCGGAGTTTTAACCGCTCTTGGGCATAAAATTTTATCAAAATCAGTTGTTTTAACGAATGGCACATTCCTGAACGGAATTATTCACATTGGACAACAACAAATAAAAGGGGGAAGGGTTGGAGAAAAAGCATCTTTTGGAATAACAGAACAGCTGGTTATATGGGGATTTGAAAGTGCTCGATTAAAAACAGGAACTCCACCAAGAATCGACGGTAGAAGCCTCGATTATTCAAAAATGGAGGAACAAAAAGGAGATGAAGTTGCCACAGGATTTTCTTTTTTGAATACTCAGAAAGCCTCCGAACAAAAGAGTTGCTGGATAACCTATACAAATCCCGAAATCCACGAAATTCTAAGAACGGGCTTCTGTGATAGCCCAATGTTTCAAGGTAGAATCAAAGGTATCGGACCCAGATATTGCCCAAGCATCGAAGATAAAGTCAACCGCTTTTCAGAAAGAGAAAGACATCAACTCTTTGTTGAGCCTGAAGGATTTGAAACAATAGAAATATATTTAAATGGATTTTCCTCTTCATTGTCCGAAGAAATTCAATATAAAGCCTTGAAGAAAATTCCCGGATTTGAAAATTGCAAAATGTTTAGGCCTGGTTACGCCATCGAATATGACTACTTTCCACCGACACAACTAAAAAGTAACCTGGAAACCAAACTGGTAAAAAATCTATTTTTTGCAGGACAAATTAATGGAACTACAGGCTATGAAGAGGCAGCCTGCCAAGGGATTATGGCAGGAATCAACGCCCATCAATGTGTAAAAAAGCAAGAAGCCTTTTTGCTGAAAAGAAATGAAGCTTACATCGGTGTATTAATAGATGATTTGATTAATAAAGGAACTGACGAACCGTACAGAATGTTTACCAGTCGCGCAGAATATAGAACTCTTCTAAGGCAGGACAACGCAGATCTAAGGCTGACAGAAAAAAGTTTTAGAATAGGATTAGCCTCACAGGAACGGATGAGCAAGGTAATTGAGAAGAGATCGGAAATTAAGGAAATCATTACTATTCTGGAAAGCAAAAAATTAGAGCCAGCAGAAGTAAACGATTTTCTCGCAAGCATCCCTTCGTCCTTGGCCCATCAAAAATTTACAGCAGCAAACATCTTATTACGGCCGGGAATTAATTTGGCTAACATGAAGAATTCAGTTGCAGCGATTCGGGATCAGTTAAAGAGTTTTTCAAATGACGCTATAGAGCAAGCAGAAATTCAAATAAAATACCAGGTTTACATTGATAAGGAACAGGAATTAGTAAAAAAAATGGGTTTACTGGAAGATCAAATAATACCTGAAAGTTTTAATTATGAAAATGTCTCATCTTTATCAAACGAGGCAAGGCAAAAATTTAAAAAAATAAGACCAGAAACATTAGGACAAGCAAGCAGAATCAGTGGCGTAAACCCAAGCGATGTCCAAATCCTGATGGTTTATATGGGCCGATAACTTCGTTTATGCATCACCGTTATATATAAATTATGGAACTACAATTATCACCAACTCAAGACAAAAAACGTGTATTTAAAGTGGTTCAGGAATACATAAGCAAACACGGCTTCAATATTACAAATTTTGACGAAACTCGACCCTGGGGCGGCTTTTTTGTAATTGATGAACAACAATCCAAAAAATTTATCGACTTTTTTTTCAGCAATGTAGAAGACTCAAAAAAACAGGGCACAGGAAAAATCAGTCCAAAAATACTAATAGTAGAAAAAGGAAAAAGACTTAGCTGGCAATACCATCACAGGAGGTCCGAATTATGGAAAGTAATTGGAGGAGAAGTAGGTGTTATCAAAAGTGAATCCGATACTGAAAACGAGGTTAAGGTCAAAAAGGTTGACGATATAATTACTCTATACCAGGGCGAAAGGCATCGATTAATAGGTTTAGAAACATGGGGAATCGTTGCCGAAATCTGGCAACATACCGATACTAATAACCCGAGTGACGAAGACGATATTGTAAGGGTTCAGGATGATTTTGGAAGGTGAAAATGTGCCACTAAATAATAAATTCCGAATTTTCTTTCATTTTACGAACTTCTTTAACTTCAAAAACTTTTTTTCAACCAGGTTCCAGGATAGTACCGCTAACGGACAAACAACAATCAATGTGATTAAAAAAAGCAAATAAGGATCCGTCATTCCTTTACTTATAAAAGCTTGCTGAACGGGAAAAGAAAAAACGTACGTACCATAAGTAAAATCGCCGTATTTCCCAAAATAGTTCGTCGCACCTTTTATTTTTGCAACACTGTTTACTAAAACAGGAATAGAAAAGATATAGAGGATATTTAGTTCATTAAATGCAACGCCCAGGCATAGACATAAAGCACTTAATACGATCGTTAAAACCAGCTTTTTTGAAAAATCAAACTTGATTAAATAAAGAGCCGCGGAATTAAGAAAAAGGAGGGAATAAAAGAAGGCCGTGCCGGATAAATAGGAAATCATTTCCCCATAAAAAAAGTACCTGTTAATGACGAAAACGATGTTTAATAAAACAATTAAAAAAACCAGGTAGCGGGCTTTATCTTTTCTATACAAAAAGGTAACTGTCATTAATATATAAAGCCTTTCTTCTGCAATTAATGTCCACAAAGAACCATTCACGCCACGATCGCCAACATTGTGAATAAATACCCCAGGCAAAGTAAACTGCAAGCCAAAAATGGGTAAAACGTTTCTAAAATAACTGTAGGTGTGAACATCCAAAAAATAGTGCTTAAAGGAAAATTCAGTAAAAAAAGGACCGATAAGAAAAATCGTTAGAAAACAAGCTAGAATTAATAAGGGTTGGATTCTAAGCAATCTCTTCCATAGGTAATTTTTAACCGTTGGCGATCGAACGGCACTTTTAGCAATCAGGTAACCGCTAATACAAAAGAAAATACTTAATCCAATAAACGCAAAATTGATGCGTCCGTTTGTAAATTGTACCAACGGTTCATTGCTTTCATCCTTTAAAAGAGCGAAAGAATGAAAAAAAATAATACATAATGCCGCAAAAATTCGCAGAAAATCATAGTTATTTTGGAAACGTTCCTTTTGATGCATTTAAAATAGTTTC
>JBDTHD010000115.1:0-4338 GCA_039937075.1 Ginsengibacter sp.
ACTCTCATCCTTATAACCTTATTAAAGGCCCGGATGGTGATTTGTACATTGCAGATGCAGGAGCCAATGCGATTGTACGCCGCAGAGGGCCGAACAGCTATTCTATTTTTGCCGAGCTTCCATTAATTGTCAATCCTGAATTTCCAGGTTTGGGTGGACCAACCGTTCAGCCCGTGCCCACTTCTATCAGGTTTGATGGCAGAGATTTTTTGGTTACTACATTAACAGGTTTTCCATTTCCTGCAGGACAGGCCATAATTTATAAAGTTTCGATGTCCGGAAATGTGTCTGTTTATCAAAAAGGATTTACCATGCTGGTAGATCAGGCAGCTGGCCATGGCTCTAATCATATCGTGGTTTCATACGCCTCATCATTTAATCCTGGCAGTGGCTATGCTGCTAATTCAGGATCACTTTTGTGGGTAAATGGTTCTTCATCAACAGTGCTTACAGGCGGCCTTAACCAACCTGTTGGAATTAAGCAGGTAAACGGTTACACATGGTATGTTACTTCCCTTGGTGATGGTTCTGTTTTAAAAGTTACTTACGAATAATATCGTTCTAAAAAAATAGATTTGATTGATAAAAAAGCAGGTCGCCTTAAACGCGACCTGCTTTTTTATTACCCGTTGTTTAGGATTCTAAAAAATGCAGTAGCAATAAATTGCCATGATTTTTGTTTTGACGAAGATGGAACAAAGCGAAGATGTATTTGGAGGTTAATAAAATTTAGAGAGATCTTTTGAAATATCAATTTATCGTTTATTTTAGCGCAAACACCAAAATATATGAGATTATCTAAATTAACTGCGCTGCTGTTGTTATTTGCACTTTTTTTACAGGTAAATGCGATACGCGCTTCATCGGTAATTGTTCCGGGTATCACAAAATCAAATGCTACTACAGCGACGAACGTAAAATATTTTAAAGCCAGTGAATTCGTAAAACTATCGTCAAAAGATTTCAGCCAACTCACCGGCAAAGGATTAAATGTATTTCAGCGAATGTCTTTTAAGATCGTAAAGCTGAAAATGAAACATGATCTTAAAAAGAATCCCAATCTGTTAATTACTGATTATACAAAAACCCCTTCCCACGGTGACAGCCGGTTTAGTTTTTATGGTTTATTCTTGGAGTCGCAGGTATAATATTGGGACTAATGATGCCGTTGCTTCCGTTGTTTTTTGTTTTTGCTTTTGCACCTGTTGCTATCGCAAAATATTTTCAACGTTCGGAAATCGTTTTGCAATGCTTCTTTTCAAATAATTGATTATTAATTCTATAAGCTTTGCGGGAACACTTTTGTGCTGTTGGGAATCTCATAAAGTTTGAATTTTTATCAAACACGAGGCACTGCATTAATTTCCTCCTGAATTTTAAGTGAATAGTAAACCAACAAATAACCGGTATTTTTATTCTCTTATACTCCTTCCAGAATTTCGCTCACTTTCGTTACCGGCAATTGGGCATTTCTCATGGAGATGGCCCTCACGGCGTTATCGCCAAAAGCGGTAAAGGCTTTTTTTGAAAGCTCATCATCGCCAATCATCACCGGAATTCCTAAATCGCCGCCTTCGCGAATGGATTGTATCAAAGGAATTTCGCCCAGGAACGGAATATCAAATTCTTCGGCCAAATTTTTACCACCTTCTTTTCCAAAAATATAATATTTGTTTTCTGGCAATTCCGCTGGGGTGAAATAACTCATGTTTTCTACAATCCCGATAATGGGCACTTTTAAGCCGCCCTGGTTGAACATAGTAATTCCTTTTTTAGCATCCGCCAGCGCTACCAGTTGCGGCGTGGTTACTACAATGGCTCCGGTTACCGGCACAGTCTGAACGACCGTCAGATGAATATCTCCCGTTCCAGGAGGCATGTCTATTACGAGATAATCCAATTCGCCCCAGTCTACATCAGTTACAAACTGTTTAATAGCGCTGCTTACCATCGGCCCGCGCCAAACAACCGCCTGCTTTTCATCTACAAGTAAGCCAATGCTCATCACTTTTATTCCATATCGATTTATGGGTACAATCTTTCCTTTGCCATCTACATCTCTCATTTGTGGCCTTTCGCCACGAATGCCAAACATAATGTGAACGCTTGGGCCATAGATATCCGCATCCATCAAACCGACCTTTGCGCCGCCCGCAGCCAGCGCCAGCGCAAGATTTGATGAAACGGTGCTTTTACCTACGCCTCCTTTTCCGCTCACAACCGCTATAATATTTTTTACATCTTTTAAAACTTCATTTTTGTCGGTTCGTAAAGAGGAAGTATTGCTGGTCCAGTTAATATGAATTTCTGCCGCTTCATCTACCATCGAATGAATAGCTTTTTCACATCTCATTCTTATAATATCTTTCAAAGGACAGGCGGGCGTAGTAAGTACTACCGTAAAGGAAACTTTTTTATCATCAATGGCAATATCTTTTACCATATTCAGCGTTACCAAATCTTTTTTAAAATCCGGTTCTTCTACGGTGCTCAAGGCCTTCAGAATCTCATTTTGGGTCATGGTTCAATTTTTTGTTAAAAAGAATTAGTGGCTGCAAATTTAAACATTGATAGCCTTACTTTGTTTACGATAACCGTAACTTTCGGTTAGAAAATACGACCTTTATAATTGAATATGAAAAAAACTATACTATACTTTTTAGTTATTCTTTTTACGTTGCCGGTTGCTGTAAAAGCACAGTTTGAGAATTACAGGGATTCCGTAGTACAGTTGTATGGCGTCGTTATGTCTGCAGATAGCCTGCAGGGCTTGCCTGCAGTAAGTATTGTAGTAAAAGGCCGCGACCAGGGAACCATTTCTAATGATCAAGGTGTTTTTTCAATCGTTGTTTTAAAAGGCGATCAGATAGAATTTACCAGCGTTGGCTACAAGCCAAAGTTGGTTACTATTCCTACAAACCTCGATGGAAATCAGCAAAGCATCATACAATTGATGATACAGGATACCATTCACCTGGCCGCTACCATCATTAAAAAATATCCTACAAGAGAAGAGTTCGCGCGCGATTTTGCGAATATAAAGATAGCAGACGATCAGCAGGAGATAGCAAGGCAGAATCTGTCGGAAGCCAATCGTAGCGCACTCATGTCGGTATATCCTATGGATGGGCGGGAAGCTAACAATTATTATTTTAAACAAAATCAGAGAAAGTTTTATTCTGCCGGCCAGCTTCCTCCTCAAAATATTTTTAATCCGCTTGCCTGGGCAGAATTTATAAAAGCCTGGAAACGGGGCGATTTTAAGAGCAAATAATAATCCACTCTTTTTGTTGCTTTACTATAAAACCTAAGTGCGTTTTTTTCTTTTAAATTTGACCTAAACGATTTTATGGAAATAAAAAATATCGCTGTAATAGGCGCGGGAACAATGGGAAACGGAATTGCACACGTGTTTGCGCAAAATAATTTCTCAGTAAATCTTGTGGATGTTTCGCAGGATAATTTGGATAAAGCAATCAATACAATTAAAAAAAATCTTGACAGGCAGGTTTCAAAAAATAGTATTTCAGAAGAGATAAAAGAGAAAACGCTGGCCAATATTTCCACTTTTACTTCTATGAAAGAAGGTGTGGAAAAAAGTGATTTAGTGATAGAAGCCGCGACAGAAAACGAAAGTGTAAAATTAAAAATTTTTAAAGAGTTGGATGAATTAGTGCCTGCCAATTGCATTCTCGCTTCCAACACTTCTTCTATCTCCATTACAAAAATAGCAGCAGCCACCAAACGGCCATCAAAAGTTATCGGGATGCATTTTATGAATCCAGTACCCGTGATGAAATTGGTGGAAATGATTAATGGTTATTCAACCGAAAAAGAAGTTTCCAAAACCATCATTGACCTTTCAAAAACAATAGGAAAAATTCCCTGCGAGGTGAATGATTATCCCGGTTTTATTGCCAACCGAATTTTAATGCCCATGATTAACGAAGCGATTTATAGTTTATATGAAAATGTGGCCGGAGTAGAACAAATTGATACGGTGATGAAGCTCGGAATGGCGCACCCGATGGGGCCTTTGCAGTTGGCCGACTTTATCGGGTTGGATGTTTGTCATTCCATTTTAAAAGTGTTGTATAATGGTTTTGGTAATGCAAAATACGCCCCCTGCCCATTATTGTCGAATATGGTGAATGCCAATAAACTCGGCATAAAAACCGGCGAAGGATTTTATAGATATACTTCGGGAAGTAAAGATTTAGTGGTGAGTGAACAGTTTAAATAAAACCTGTTTCAAATGCAACGAAGTTCGAAAACTAAGTGTCATGCTTTTAAAATTTCTTTGAAATTCAAAAGTATTTGATATGAAAAAACTATTTT
>JBDTHD010000116.1:0-2398 GCA_039937075.1 Ginsengibacter sp.
AAGGAAAGAAAGCAATTGAAAATTCAGCCAATAAAAATATCCGTTTGTTTCAATTGAAAGCTATTCAGGAAACTGATAATGTTGCATGGGATTCTGCAACTTTACAAAAAGTAAATGAACTAAAATATTTTACCGGAAACTGGCAACAATGCAATCCTGAATCTGCATCTACTTTTTCTGCGGCCGGATATTTCTTTGGTAGAAAAATTCAGCAGGAAGAAAATATTCCGATTGGTTTAATTGAAGTGGCAGTAGGCGGTGCGCCAATTGTTTCTTTCATGGACAGGCATACCATGGAGTTTGATCCTTACCTGTTAAATGAATTATACGATTGGAGAAAATCCGATTTTTTAATGCCGTGGGTTCGTGAACGCGCTGCAAAAAATTTAGAGAATTCTAACAACCCGCGACAACGCCATCCTTATGAACCTTGTTACATTTACGAAGCGGGAATTTCTGAATTTATCAATACTCCAATCAAAGGAATAGTCTGGTACCAGGGAGAAAGTGATGCGCATAATGTGGATTTGTATGCTTATAATTTTAAAGCATTAATTTCAAACTGGCGGAGTCTATGGAAAGAAAATTTACCTTTTTATTTTGTACAACTTTCTTCTATTGATCGTCCATCATGGCCTTATTTCAGAGATATGCAAAGAAAAATATCTTACGAAATATCTAATGCCGGCATGGCAGTTTCAAGCGACTTGGGTGATTCATTAAATGTGCATCCGGCACACAAACAGCCGGTCGGAGAACGTTTGGCGTTTCTTGCGTTAAAAAATGCGTATCACAAAAATATTATTGCAATTGGCCCGCAGGTGGAAAGCGCTTTACAAAAAAATAAAGAAATCGTTCTTAAATTTTCCAATTCAAAAAAATTAAAAACAAGGAATGGCGAAAAATTAATTGGCTTTGAAGTAATGAATGAAAAAGGAAAAATCATTTCACTGATGGCTGAAATAAAAAATAACCAGGTAATTTTAATTTTGGAAAAAGATGAAAAGATCATTAAAGTGTTGTATGCTTTTAAACCCTTTACCCGCGCTAATTTGGAAAATGAAGCAGGTTTGCCGGCATCTACATTTTCAATCGGGGTTAAAAATGAATGAGCAGTTTGATGAGGTATTTGTTTAAGTTAAACCAAAATAAAAAATGAAAAAATACTTATTTCTTTTATGGATAATGACGGTTGGAAAATTTGCGTTTTCTCAACAACAAATAAAATGGTATCAGCCACAATTTGTGGAAGGTATTTGTGTTCAGGATTCAGTCAATATTTTTCATCGCCTTCCTTCATCAATGAAAGAAATCGTGAGAAAGCCAGTTTGGGATTTATCCGAAAATACTGCCGGCGAATTCATTCATTTTACAACTTCCGCAACAGCAATTGAAGTCCGATATACATTGGCAAGCAAGAATTTTTCTATGCCACACATGCCTTCAACAGGCGTTAGCGGCCTGGATCTTTTTGCACTGGATGTTAATGGAAACTGGAATTGGACTCCGGGGAAATATCATTTTGGAGATACGTGCTCTTATGATTTCAAAAATTTATTTCTCGCCAAAAACAGTACAGGTGTTTTTGATTTTTATTTGTATTTGCCGTTATATAATTCCGTCACCTGGTTATCAATTGGCGTGAATGAAAAAGATTCTTTTGTCTTTTCTCCAAAACGAAAAGAGCAACCTATCGTTGCCTATGGCACTTCCATTTTGCAGGGCGGTGTAGCCTCGAGGCCGGGGCTGGCATGGACAAATATTTTAGAAAGAAATCTTAACAGAACCGTTATCAATCTTGGCTTTTCAGGTAATGGAAAATTTGAAGCGCCGGTGTTTGATCTGATGTCGAAAGTAGATGCGCAACTTTATATTCTTGATTGCATGCCGAACCTGGACGTGGGTTTTTCTGAAGAGGAGATAAAAGAACGTGTAGTTTATGGAGTAAATAAATTGCGCGAACAAAATAGAAATGTTCCCATTCTCTTTGCTGATCATGCCGTTGGTTTTGCGCCATTTTATATGGACACAGCAAGATTGAATGAATATCATAACAGTAGTTTGGTGATTGAAAAAATATTTAGAGAATTACAATCATCAGGCGTAAAGAATATTTATTTACTCACTGAGAAAGAGATCGGTTTTGATATCAATTCTACCACAGAGGGAGTTCATCCGAATGATATTGGAATGATGAAATATGCAACTGCTTATGAAACGAAAATCAGGGAAATTTTAAAGGAATCGGTTGGAAATATTTCGACTGAAATTCCTGTGGAACAGAATAGAGATGGATATGATTGGATAAAGCGCCATGAAGACGTAATAGAAAATATTGAAAAAACAAATCCAAAAACTTTATTAATAGGAAACTCTATCATCAATTATTGGGGCGGCG
>JBDTHD010000117.1:0-4894 GCA_039937075.1 Ginsengibacter sp.
GGGTGTGTTCCATAAGTAAAAAGAGTTTGGCCATAAGAAAAATAAAGCAAAAGCGTAAATACACAAACGAGCAGGAGCTTTTTCATTCAATGCATTTTATTGGATCCCGACATAAGTTTTTTCGGAATTGTTGGGGTTACTTTAAAGATTTTATTTACCAGCCCTGGCAGTCTGATTTTTTATTTTTACATCTAATACCTCATCCATTTGTTCCATCGTTAGTTTCTTGGCAATAATTTTTTTATCCTTATCTAAAAGATACAAAGTCGGTGTTTGAATTACGTCATACAATTGCTTATAAGACGGCTGATTTGATTGTTGTACAATTTTTCTCTGAGCATCCGTTTCATAAACATTTACCCAATTATTCATTTTATTTTCATTAATAAACTCTTTCCACTGATCAAAATCTTTTGTCTCAGTAAGAACCCCATACATTTTAACGCCTTCCTTTTTCCATTTTGCATCATAAATAGAATCGAGCCTGGGAACCTGCACGCGGCAATGTCCGCAGGTGGGATCCCAAAAACAAACAACGGTATAATCTGCTTTTATATTGTATAAAGATTTACTAACTCCATTAGAATCGACCATTTCAAGATTAGCAGCCTGATCGCCAATTAAATTGGACATTAGCATGTAAGCGCGGTCTGAAATGGTTTTTATTTGCTTTGCGTTTAACCAACTTGAAACTCCTTTTGAGTGATATTTTTCAAAAAGATGAACAAACACGGCGTCCTGTCCCATGTATTTAGGACTGATGTATTCATCGGTAAACCAGTTAAGTAAGAACTTATACATTTCAGGTGATGACCTTGCCAAAAGCAGCAGATAATCAGACTCTTTGATAATAGAATCGGGCACCGGTGAAATAACACTTCTAAAATAATTTTCCAGTTTTGGTAAAAAAAACGGAGTACGAATAATACGGTCATCCATAAACGTAATTCCATCCCAATAATGCTTTTTATAATATTCATAATTAGCCAAAGAATCTTGATGAGTTATGGGACGGGAATTTAAAACTTCCACCGGTTTCATGCTGGTCAGCAACGTGGCCAACATAGATTCAGGATGATCTTTAATTAATTTGTCACGATAATCATTTAATTCTTTATTAAGTTCCTTGTATTTATTTTCATGAGACAGGCTGTCGGCTTTTGTTTTAGAAGTTTTAAAAGCTTCCAGCTCCTTTTGTAACGATTCACCTTTTGTCATCACATATTTCTGATATTGCTCAAAGAGATCATTCTCTTCTGCGCCTGTAACCTTTGTTTTGTTGATCATATCAGAAGTATCCGGAACAGAAATATTAATTATTTGTTTGTTTGCTATCAAAAAGTCAAACAATTTACTTTTGCCCGGAAAAACAACAGAATAAACGCCGGGAAGTATTTTATCCTTTCCCTGGAATACGGCCTGGCCTTTTGAATTTACGGCCGCGGAATCCTGCACGTTCATGTTTTTGCCATAATAATAAGTAAGATAGGCAATGCCACTTTTATATTGAGGCGCCTCTAAAATAACTTTGTAACCCTGTGCATCAGCAATGGTAAAAGCAAAAGAAAATAGTAAGAAGGAAAAAATCAATTTCATAATTTCAGAAAATAAGGAACAAAAATATCCAATTTGAATCGTAAAACGAGAAGGCACAAAATAGTTAACATTTTTATTTGCGCTGCTTCGCCTTTTGGACTTTCGGTTTATAAACGGATTTTATAATCACATTATTCTTCAACGATGTATTAATTTAGAATGATTTAATTTTTTTGAAAGAAATAAAAATTTAAAAAGATCCGGACGCGAATGTATTTCCCTGGTTAAGATCACCGGTTTCATAGCCTTTTTTGAACCAATACATTCTTTCAGCAGAAGTTCCATGTGTAAAAGAATCGGGCGTTACAGTTCCCTGGTATTCCTTCTGCAAGCGATCATCACCTATTGCGTTCGCTGCGTTCAGCGCTTCCTGAATATCTTCAGGCTTAATTACATTTTTCATTTGCTGGTCATAATGCGCCCAAATGCCTGCGTAAAAATCAGCCTGTAATTCAAGCCGGACGGAATATTTATTATAATCGGTTTGACTTAACCTTTGTTGAAGCTGTTCCATTTTTTGAGTGACACCTAACAAATCCTGAACATGATGGCCTACTTCATGAGCCACCACATAAGCCATTGCAAACTGGCCCGTTGCGCCAAATTGATCTTTTAATTGTTGCGCAAATGAAAGATCAATATATACATCTCCGTCCGCAGGGCAATAGAACGGACCGGTTTGTGCATTTGCATTTCCGCAGGCAGAATTAGTGGAGCCATTAAAAAGAACTAATGTAGGATCAGTGTAAGTGCGTCCCATATCACTAAATAATTTTGTCCAGACATCTTCCGTATCAGCAAGCACTACTTTTACAAATTGTGCTTGTGTATCCTGGGCGGCTTTTTGATCGGCAGACATTTCCTGCTGCTGTTGCGGGGGAACCAATTGTTGAAGATCGTTTAAATCTCCACCCCCTAACAAAAATTTAGCAAGAATAAAAATAACGCCAATCACACCTCCGCCAAAAGCCAAACCTCCGCCAGATACTCCACGCCGGTCATCTACATTGGTACTTTCTCTTCTTCCCTGCCATTGCATAAATAGTAAGATTAAAAATTATTAAATTAATTTTCTTTGCTAAATATAAAAAAAATAATTTCTACCTGTGTGATTTATTCTTAAAAGCTTCAATTGCATTTTTGGTAAAATCGCTCAAAATAAGACGGCCACTTATGGCAGCTCTTTCTTTTAAAAGAGTATCCCAATTTTCTGTTCCGTGCCAAAACACTTTTTTCATTTCGGCCATTGCTGCCGGGCTCATGTGCGCCAAAGAATTGGCCAATCTGTAAATACCTTCATCCATGTTTTGTTCTGACTGGTGCACTTCAGCAAATAACCCTTTCTGCTTTGCCCAATCAGCATTTCGCCAAAGAGTAGCGTCCATAGAAAGCTGGCTAAAAGCAGATGATCCAATCTTTCTTTCTATCGCCGGGCCTACAACAAAAGGTCCCATACCAATGGCGAGTTCACTTAATTTTACTTCCGATTCCTTTACCGCTATCGCATAATCTACGGCCGCTGCAAGACCAACGCCGCCACCAACACACTTTCCATGGATCCGCCCGATAATTAATTTGGTGCATTTTCTCATGGCATTGATGACATTGGCAAAGCCGGAGAAAAATTCCATCCCTTCGCGCTCATTTTTTACTGCCATTAATTCATCAAAGCTTGCGCCCGCACAAAAAGCTCCCATTCCTGCACTTTTTAATACTACCACTTTTGTATCATGTGTTCCGGTATAATGTATTTCCTGCGCAAGGGCATCTAATATTTTTAGAGGTAAAGAATTACTCTTAGGATGAAAAAATTCTATCGTGGTAATTCCGTGTTCTGAATGGGATTTTACGTATCCCTCTTTAATTTCGTTTATCATAAAAAATTATTGCAATAATAAAAAATTGATGTGTTGATATTGTAAAACTAATTTCTTTTTCTTACCATAGTCAATATCGTGCCAACCCCTATCAACGGCGTTTCCGTGCTATCCAAAATTTCTACATACCATTTTACAATTCCTTTCGGAATTTCTATTCCTTTTACATGGGCTGTTTCAGGCGTTATTTCTCTTAATTCCTGCTCAATTTTTTCTTTGCACGTTAATTTAATATAAATTTCCGTACCGGGATAAACTGGTTTTGTAAAACGCAATTCTTCTATTCCATAATTCAGCAATACAGGATTTTTTTCATAACTGTCAACAAACAAACCCGCGGCCGCACTCATGATAAAATAACCATGCGCCACTTGTTCTTCAAACATCGTATCTGTAAAATCCGTTGTTTTAATATGCGCATAAAAATGATCACCGCTTAAATCTGCAAATTGGTCAATATCTTCTGAAGTGATTTTTCTTTTTTTAGTTACCAACTGATCTCCGATTTTCAGTTCTTCAAAATACTTTTTAAACGGATGAACCGTAGTTATTTTCCCCGCAGCCCCGAGTTGATAAACATTAGTAATTGCAGTCAGCATCGTGGGCGAACTTTGTATCGCTACTCGTTGCATATAATGTCTTATTCCACGCAAACCTCCCATTTCTTCGCCGCCACCGGCGCGTCCCGGGCCGCCATGAATCAACATGGGCAAAGGTGAACCATGACCCGTACTTTCCTTTGCGCAATCTCTGTTCAATACCAGGATTCTTCCGTGATAAGTGCCCGCGCCCAAAATAAAATTCTTCGCAAATTGTTCGTTTACTGTAACCACAGAACTGCACAAGCTCCCTTTACCCATTTTAGCAAGTGCAATCGCTTCTTCTAAATTTTTATAAGGCATAATCGTACTTACCGGTCCAAACGCTTCCACATTATGAACCGCATCACTTTGAAAAGGCTGTTCATTTTTCAAAAGCAAGGGACTGATGAAGGCACCATTGTTATTGTCACCATCAATTAGTTCCACACTGTCGAGACTTCCATAAATTATTTGTGAAGAAGCCAATAATTTTTGCACCTGTTCTAAAACTTCCTTCTTTTGTGATTGCCCTGCAAGCGCGCCCATGCGTACTTTTTCATTTTCAGGATTGCCAATAGTGGTCTGTGCTAATGATTTGCTGATGGCTTTCGACAAATCTTCCAATTTATTTTCTGGCACAAAAATCCTGCGGATTGCCGTACATTTTTGTCCGCATTTAGAAGTCATTTCTTTCCTGACTTCTTTTACAAAAATATCCCATTCAGGCATTTCCGGAGTTACATCATCGCCCAGAATAATACAATTTAATGAGTCAGCTTCCAAGTTAAAAGGCACATTTTCACGAAGCACATTTGGATTCGATTTCAACATTAATCCCGT
>JBDTHD010000118.1:0-5338 GCA_039937075.1 Ginsengibacter sp.
TCTTTTATTAAGAGATTCTGAAGATTATAGTGAAAATGAATTGGCAATTGATGATGTTTTTGAAGTCGAAAAATATTTAAAAAAACCTGTTCCTAAAAATCCCGGCGTTCTTTTACCTACTACCTAACCACATTTTGAAAAAATTTTCATCAAATTTTCTTACCTCTAAATTTTAAACTTAACACCACAAATCTTATGACTCAATTCAAATAAACAAGAAAAGGAATAGCTTAATATTAACTTCTGTGAAAAGTTAACGGCTACAAGGCGATACCGGACCGGTAGAAACCGGTAAAGAGTCTTTTACTGATCCTCTTTTGAGCTGAGCAATGTTAATATAGAAAATAAAACCTATCAAATTTTATAATTTAGATTTACAGATCCGAAATCGAACTCTTAAAATGTTGATATTAAAAAAATTAAAAGGGCCAAGCGAAAACTGGTAGAATAAAAAATCTTGTTTATTTGTTGCTTTACTGCAAAATTTTATTTTCGTTTATATATAAACGTTATATCAAAATATAAAATTGGCTATCAGTTGGGCCTCATTTTACAATTTAAATTTTAAACTCCTGTAAACTTGAGAAGCGTCTATGGGTTTGGCACGGTTTTGAAGGTTCGGTAATAATAATTATTTATTCAATTAAAACATTATTAAAATGAACATAATAAAAGCATTTGCTGCAGGCATTTTCGTTGGTATTTTATTTGCTCCTGACCGTGGAACTAAAACGCGTAAAAAAATTGTAAAGATATTTTCCGATTACAAAGAAGATGCAAAGGATTATATAGTTGATGTCGCAGATAACTTAGAAACCGAGGTAAGATCTGCAAAAAAAGCGGTGAAAAAATTTTAAAATAAGAGCAGTTGCAGGAAGCAGACTTAATGTTTTAGTCTTGAATATGTTTCAATATTAAGCCTGTTGATTCCCGCGTTGTCTACCTTTTCGATACCTCTTTGTATTAGAGTATCGTTTTTAATTGTAATGGTGAAAGTAAAATCGTGTCCTTCCCATTCGCGTTCTTTGCAATATTCCAGGTGTTCAGTATAAGAACTATCCTTTAAAGAAAATCTTCCACCTCCTGCATCAAAAGTTGCAGAATCTTTTGCATTTTTTGTGTCATGGCTTAAAAAAGCGAAGTGGTCACCGTTAATAATTTTAATAAAAGAGATATCCTTTATATAATCAGTTACGGCAGTGTCTCCTTTTTGGATAACCATACCGGAAATAAGTTTCCACGTTCCCTCAATAGGCAATGACTTTTTTGATTCCGCAGTATTTCCATTTTTCGATGTGCAGGACATCATTATGGTAATGAGGATTACAAAAGTAATTTTGTATTTCAATCTGTATTTATTTAAATATTGGAAAAGCCTCTTATTATCTTGGTTTAATGCAGCTAATATAATTCAACCTTTTCAATTTTCGTTTAACCCTCACCGTTATTCATCTAATGCTAAAACAAGAATCAACGCTATTTGTGCCTTTACTAATAAATAGTTTAAAATAAAATGGAAATCAATGAATCCATTGTTCACTTTTCAAAAAGTCAACCAGGCTCGAATCACTAACTGACATCGCAGGAAGCCAAGTACCAATTTTCTCACGATTCCACCAAAGCTTTTTTAAATTACCGGGTTTTGCAAAACTATATCTATATAAAACCGCCCGGACGAATCGCGGAGGTTTATTTTTAAATGGATTTGCAGTAAATAGATTTACCGCATTTGGATCGTTATGAAGAAGTTTCCATACCAGGTTGTAAACCCATGGGTATTCTTCAGGAGAAGACATGGAAGCGAACCACATTTGCCAATCCAGGTGTAACTGATAAGGTGCTATTTGAGGCGGCCGTTTGTCAAGATAAACGGGTAAACCTCTGTAAATATAGGGTTTCCATTGACTACTATCACTGGGATTTTCATCCATTGTTCCCTCAAATATTACATTTAAACGTTCCTGCCCAACCGTTCCAAATGCTCCATACGTATTTACCAAATCAAGTGGATCATAAGAAGTATTCATTACCTGGCCGGGAGATAAAAGATTGAAAGCGGGTTGTATGCTGAGGAGGACAACGATCGCAGTTACGATCCATGCGGTTGTTAACATCGGCCGGGAAGGAATCTCATTTTGCTTTGCGATTTCGGCTTTCCGGACAAGCGCTCCAGGAAGAATTTTAGACCAGAAACTATCATCAAAACAGGCAAGCGCGGGCACGATAGTCAACCAATTTAAAAATGACAGATTTCCACTCAGTATAATTGTGATCTGAAATAAAACAATTACAGAGCCTGCAACGTGGCGTGCGATACGCGGCCAGAAAATGAAAAACGGCGCGGCAAGTTCAGCAAGAAAATTGAACCAAACACCAATTTTTAATAAAGAATGAGGAAGAAAATGAAACCAGCGGCTGAGCGGTCCCGGCAAAGGTTGCGTTTCAAAATGATAATAAAGAGCCGTCCCATTGCGCCATATTTCGTCACCACGGATTTTTATCAATCCTGAGCCAAGCATGATACGGAAAATCAGCCACCGGAATAAAACGATTATTGGAAATGGCGGCGCGCGTTTGGGAAACGGACGCATGTCAAGCAAAGGGCAGAGAAAAATGGCGAGAAACCCGGTTTCTGTAAGTTGAATTTCCCATCCATATCCATACCATTCCTGGCCAACGTGAACGACAGACATGTAAATAAACCAAAGAATGGTGAGTAATGGTGCATTTGCATATCCTGCTACAACTATCAAAGAAAGCACAAACCCAATCCACGCAACCGAAAGAAGCGCTGTATCAGAATGGACAAACCAAAAGATAGAAGGCAAACGTATAAATCCTGCGCTTGTAGAGCCGAGCGCGTTACCAACCTGCTTCAAAAAGATGCTAACAGGAGTAAGGCCGTCAGAACCAATAAGCGGAACAATTTCATTTATCGCAACAAGAAAAGCCACCGCATAAATTATCCCCAGCAAACGAAGGATCATAAAACGCGTGAGCCAGTAAGTTGGCCGTTGCTCTAATTCGTGCGAAAGAAAATTGATTTCCATTTCTGATTTATTAACCCGAAATTTTACTGCTGAATAATTTGCCACAAGAAAGTTAGCAAAAGAGATTTGGAAAAAGTCCATCAAACTTTAGATCAGCTAAAAACTACGTTTTAAAAAATTAGATTGATTTTTGTAGTATCATAAAAAATATAAAGTTTGAACACAAAGTATAATGCCATCGTAGTCGGTTCCGGCCCTAACGGTTTTGCCGCGGCCATCACTTTGCAACAGGCTGGTTTGTCGGTTTTATTGATAGAAGAAAAAAATATTTTAGGAGGAGGCGTTCGATCTGCTGAATTAACGCTCCCTGGTTTTATTCATGATGTCTGTTCTGCAGTGTATCCTTTGGGAGAAGATTCTCCTGTTTTTAAATCTTTGCATTTGGATAAATTTGGGCTTGAATACCTTCAACCCGAATATGCACTGGCTCATCCTTTTGATGATGGATCGGCTATCGCTGTGCAAGAATCGATAGAAAATACTGCCCTGCAACTGGGAAAAGACGCTGAAAATTATAAAAAAATTTATTCGTCTTTGGCAAAAGAATGGCCTTCCGTTCGTTCGGCTTTTGTTGGTCCATTGCACTTAAGTGCTTATTCTAATGTAAAAGTAAAATTTGCTTCCTATGCAATTTCATCAGCAAGTCATTTTGCAAAACAGAAATTTATCACCAGCCACGCGCAGGCGCTTTTTGCAGGAATGGCGGCGCATTCTATGTTGCCTCTTAACAAACTCACCTCGTCCTCAATTGGGATCGTCCTCAATACAATGGCTCATATAAACGGATGGCCATTGCCGAAAGGCGGAGCGCAAAAAATTACGGATGCACTGGCAGCTTGTTTTAAAAAATCGGGCGGCGAAATACAAACAGGTAACAGGGTAACTTCCTTACAGCAATTACCCTCTTCAAAAATTGTAATGCTTGATGTAACGCCAAAACAACTTCTGTCCATTGCAGGTGATCAATTTTCAAAATTATATACATGGCAGTTAAAAAAATATAAATATGGCGCGGGAATATTTAAGATAGATTGGGCATTGTCTCAGCCAGTTCCTTTCACCAACGATAAATGCAGAAAAGTACCCACCATTCATATTGGTGGAAACTTCGAAGAAATTTATAATAGCGAACAAATAATTTCAAAAAATAAAATTGCTGAAAATCCTTTTGTTTTACTCGTTCAGCCTGGCGTGGTTGATGCATCAAGAGCCCCGGAAGGCAAACATACCGCATGGGCTTATTGCCACGTTCCCAACGGGTCAACAATTGACATGACTGAAATTATTGAAAAACAGGTTGAGCGTTTTGCACCCGGTTTCAAAGATTGTATTCTTGCAAGACATACAATGAATACACAAAACGTAGAAGCCTATAATTCCAATTATATTGGTGGCGACATCAATGGCGGAGCCGCAACAATAAGCCAGCTTTTTACACGGCCAGTATTAAGGCTTTCGCCTTACCAAACTTCCGCAAAAGGAATTTATGTTTGCTCCTCTTCTACTCCTCCGGGCGGCGGCGTACACGGCATTTGTGGATATTATGCTGCCAGACGCGCTTTAAAAGATATATTTGAGATAAGGCTTCCATGGTTGTAAAATATTCTAATATTTTTCAGTAATTATTTTACTTATAAATTACCATTCATACACGTCTTTTCTATGCCGAATTCTTTGAATTTCTATTAATTGAATTACGTCTTCAATAATATATACAACACGATAATCAGCAATCCTTATCCTGTAAGCATCAATGCCTTTAAGCTTTTTACATCCTGCGGGGCGTGGATCTAATGCAAGGCCGTCTATAGCTTGTATAATTTTTTCTTATATGGTTGTGTTATTTGAGATAATTCTTTTTGTGCTGATCTCTTAACTTCAATTCGAAACATAACTATAATTTTCCGTCCTGAAGATTGTGTTTTACCTGTTCCCATGGAATAGTTTCTTCCTCTTTACGTAATTCAATAGCGATTATGTCATACAAATCTTCAAGCGGGATTTCATTTTTAGACACCAGGTCCAGATCGATCTGCATCAAACGGTGATTATTTTTTTCATTCTTTAATACGGTAATAGCTTCCATATTTTTTATTCAAATTTAGTAAATGATTCTATGAAAATTTTGTTTGGCCAAAAGGATTTTTTTAAACAATCAATCCTGGTTTGCTTTAAAAACTCTTATAAAATTGCCGCCCAATATCTTGTCAATGTCTTCCTTTGAATAACCACGCTTCACCAACTCCTTGGTGATAAGCGGATATTTGGTGACGTCTGTCAATACTTTC
>JBDTHD010000119.1:0-1813 GCA_039937075.1 Ginsengibacter sp.
ATAAGAATTGGCCTTCGTTGCCTTCCCAACGAATTGTGCTGTTTCGGAACCACAAATAACTGTCTTATAAGGATAGGCCGCCGGGTTAGTAGGAGGTGTTCCAAACGCCACAGTGGGATATTTGAAGCTACCGGTACATCCTTCATTTGTAGTGATAGTTACAGAGGTTGAATATACCCCAGTGGCAGGGTAAACGTAATTGGTAGAAGATGTTGCATTCGTAGAAAAAGAATCACCATCTCCAAAATCCCACTTATAATTGGCCACATTGCTTAACGGTGGAATGTTAGCTTTTGTACTAAATGAAACTGTTGCAGGAATACAACCAGACGTTGGTGTGATAGTGCCGGAAACAATAGGATCCATTAAAGTAATTTGAGTACTTGCGGTATCAAAACAACCGGAAGAATCCACTACTTTCAGTTTGACATTGTATATTTGTTTGGCCGAAAAAGTATGAGAAAGAGTGTCAAAAGCGCTGGATACAGGAGAAGAGCCATCACCGAAATCCCAAAAATAAGTATCTGAAACACCGCTGGCTTTAGCGACGAACTTTATTGCGCCAGGAGTACAAATAAAATTTCTGTCTGTCTGTAAAGTAGCTGCGACTACGGGATTAATAGTTACTTGTTTAGTTATGGTAACTGCTTTATTTGCATAAACGGCGACGATTTTTACATTATAAGTTCCGGGGTTGCTAAAAACAACTTCCGGATCCTGGCCGTTGGTAATCGTACCATTTCCAAAATTCCAGATAAAAGCCTTCGGCGTTTCAGATGCAGTGGCAGAAAATTGAACGATTGCAGGATTGCAAAATAAACCATCGCTTGTTTGAAAAGTAAAATCCACAGTCTGAGAAACCGCTGCAAAGGAAGACAACAAGAAAAAAATTAAAACTCCAATTTTGTTCATCAGGCGAATGTAGTGTTCAATGTAAACTTTAATTAAAATGAAATTTTATTAATATGGAAAAAAGGCACCAATTTTATCAATCTGCTTGATTCTTCCAACCGGGTATTAACGAATTAAAAACAAAAATAGCATTTAAAAAAAAAGAAAACAAGTCTTATGGAATAACAATCACTTTTAGTGCATTAATTATTGATCAAAATTGGTTTAAACAGAAAACTCCAGTAAAACAACAAATTTTCTATATTTTAAATTTGGAATCTTTATCCGCGCTGGTAAACGACTTAAAAAATTAGGCGAATAAATGTGGATTGTTGCGATTATGTTATTGCATCTAAAATGATATACTATACCTTTCAATAAAAGATTTTTATTTTGTTCCGTTATCAGAATACCGTAGGAAAATTTCAATAATGAAAAAATTAGCACTCTTGCTTTCGCTGTGCGTATCCATTTTACTCTCCAATAGTTGCAAAAGTCAAACCGGCAAATGGAAGATTGTTGGCCAGATAAAAAATCAAAAAGATACTGTTTTATTTGCCGCGAGTGTATTTATCAGCAATTCTACTAAAGGATCAATAACAGATTCCAGCGGAAATTTTTTTCTTACGGGATTGTCGAATGGAAACTATAATCTTATAGTCTCTTCTATCGGTTATGAAACACAGATTTACCCGATTAATATTGATAATAAAAACGACAGCGTGTTATTTGTGATGAAAGAAAATGAAAAAGAATTGGAAGATGTAGTAATTGATTTAAAAAACGGCAACCGGAATAACCAGTTAAAAGTTTTCAGGAAAGCATTTCTTGGGAAGGATAAAAACGCAAAGGAAACACAGATATTAAATGAAGACATTTTAAAATTGCACACAACGGGCGAAGGAAAGATCACTGCTCACAG
>JBDTHD010000120.1:0-13860 GCA_039937075.1 Ginsengibacter sp.
GGTTCATATATTCCAGGTATTACCGGAATATGTAAACCGGTTATTTTTATCTTATTTTCAAGAATTAATTTAGTAGCTATTCCCAACGGAAGGCCCACTGTTTTTGACATCGCGGTGTGTATTTGATTCTCTCCTTTAACCACAAGGCAGCTTTTTATTCCTTGATTTTTTCCATTGAGCGTATATTCAATTTCATGAAGCATAATAATCATGTCTTTATCATTTGGCTTCATGGAAAGCTGCACCTCTAAAATATATTGAAGCAGTTCCGCAGAAGTGGAAACCTTTTCCGGAACCTGGTTGTCACTTCGCAAAGAGAAGAAATCAATTTGCTCCGAAAATTCCTCATTAAAAAAGTCATCTTCAGCAAAATCATTTTTGAGAGAAAACATTTTTTCTTTTTTTAGACTAAACCAATCGTCAAACGTTTTGCAATTCTTAATTTGATCATGATCATTTTTATTGGTTAAATCAAGTTGAATTATTTTGTTCCATCCCCGGCAAAAAGAAGGCTTCCGAAGCGTGGTTCTTATAAAAGTTTTTATTCCATCCAGGTGATAAGTATCAATGTAAGAAAGAGAATCCCTGTTGGCATACCAGGCATATAAACCTAAGTTCGGAACATCTAATTCCTGAGACTCATCTTTAAAAATATCTTTATACTCAACCTCAATTATTTCATTTTCATTTTTATAAATTGCACCGGCACTTCCTGCCGCCACTACGTTTGCGGGATTCCAGGTAATTTTATAATGCCACGGATTGTTGTCACTTTCAGGAGCAATTAATCCCCCGCAATGAGATTTAAACGAAATTATTTCTCCATTGTCTTTTTTTATTTTATTAATAATTTTCATCGCACTCATGTGATCTATTCCGGGATCTAACCCCATTTCGCCTAAAAACAATAAACCCTTTTTGTCAATTTCTTTTTCAAGCATTTTTAGTTTCTCGTCAATATAGGAAGGAGTTAATAAATTCTTTGAAAATGCCACGCAATCCCGGGCTACTAAAAAATGTAAAGAAGCGGGAAGCATTGAAATCACAATATCCGCGGAGGAAATAAATTCCTGGCGTTTTTCCTGATCTGAAATATCAAAAGAAAAAGCTTCAGCAGAGGAAAAATGATTGGTTTTTGATTGGACTAATAAAAGGTCAGAATCACAAACCGAAAGTTTCCAGTTTTTTTCTTCACAACATTTTCCCAAATAATCAATAAGACTGGTAGCCGATTTTCCTGCTCCGAATAACAATATTTTTTTCATGTTGCAAAAGTAAGTAGCAATAAGTAAAAGAGATTAGGTAAAAGAGAATAGTGAAACGAGGATGGTGAAAAGTGAATGGTGAATGGTGAAGTGAAAAGTAATGAGTAAAAAGTGACGTATAAAAAAAATGTTCCTCTTTGCTTTTAGGTCCTATGTAACTAATGAGACCATTTAACTAATAAACAAATTGACGGTATAATAGTAAACGAATAAATAACGATGATTTTTATCCTAATCAAACAAATAAACCAATTACCCAATAAACCAAAACCTTAAAAAATATCCACATTTTAAATTTAAAATTGGTGAAAAAATATATGGTAAATAATTTACTTTTTTAAGGAAAAACGCTTGTTAAAAAGTATATTTGCCGATAGTAAAAAATTATGGAAACAATAGGAGAAGAATTGCCTGAAAACGGCACACCAAGAGGAAGAATTATTCCCGTAAACATTGAAGAACAAATGAAATCCGCATACATTGACTATTCAATGAGCGTGATAGTTGGCCGTGCATTACCGGATGCACGCGATGGCCTGAAGCCAGTGCATCGGCGCATTCTTTATGGAATGTATCAAATGGGAAACACATTTAATAAGCCTCATAAAAAATCTGCACGTATTGTCGGTGATGTAATGGGTAAATTTCATCCGCATGGCGATTCGTCTATTTACGGAACGTTGGTGCGTATGGCCCAGGATTGGAGCATGCGTTATACATTAGTAGATGGCCAGGGAAACTTTGGCAGCCAGGATGGAGATGAGCCAGCAGCTATGCGTTACACAGAGGTAAGATTGCAGCGTATTGCCGAAACGATGCTGGACGATATTGAAAAAGATACGATAGACTGGCAACTGAATTATGACGATACTACCAACGAACCCACGGTATTGCCTACACGAATTCCCCAGTTGCTTTTAAACGGTGCAAGCGGTATTGCTGTAGGAATGGCCACGAACATGTTGCCTCATAATCTCACAGAAGTGATTGATGGTTGTATCGCATTTATCGAAAATAGGGAAATCACTATTGATGAAATTATCAAAATCGTAAAAGCGCCTGATTTCCCGACGGGTGGTATTATATATGGATATGAAGGCGTGAAACAGGGAATGTTTACGGGAAGAGGAAGGGTAGTGCTTAGAGGAAAAGTAACTGTTGAAACTACAAAAAACGGAAGGGAAAAGATTATTATAACAGAGGTTCCCTACCAGGTAAACAGGGATGCGCTTACTCAAAAGATAGGAAATCTTATCAACGATAAAATAATTGACGGAGTTTCGGATGTAAATAATGAAAGTAATAATAAAGAAGGAACCAGGATTGTAGTTGATCTAAAAAAAGATGCGATTTCGCAGGTGGTAATTAATCATTTGTATAAACATTCTGAACTTCAGACTTCTTTTGGAATCAACAATGTGGCTTTGATAAAAGGAAGGCCTAAGACGTTGAATATAAAAGATCTTATTCGTGAGTTTGTAGATTTTCGTCATGAAGTTATTACAAGAAGAACACAATTTGAACTAAGAAAAGCACAGGAACGAGCCCATATTTTAGAAGGATTTTTGATAGCCCTCGATCATTTGGATGAAGTAATAAAACTGATAAGAGCTTCTTCAACACCGGATATCGCAAGGGAAGGATTGATGACCAATTTCAAGATGAGTGAAATACAGGCGAAAGCCGTTCTGGAATTGAGATTGCAACGTCTTACTGGAATGGAAAGAGATAAGATAAGGGATGAGCATGCGGAAGTGATGAAGTTAATTGCACATTTACAAGATATATTGAGTGATGAAGGCAAAAGATTCCAGATTATAAAAGATGAATTATTAGAAATTAAGGAGAAATATGGTGATGAGCGAAGAACCGAAATCACTTATATGGCTGACGAAATGAGCATGGAAGATTTGATTGAGGAAGAAGATGTGGTTGTTACTATTTCTCATTTAGGATATATAAAAAGAACTTCTGCTACAGAATACCGCCAACAAAGGCGCGGCGGCAGAGGAGCGCGCGGAAGTAAAACCCGCGAAGAAGATTACATTGAACAGCTTTTTGTAGCATCTACTCACCACACCTTATTATTTTTTACGGAAAAAGGAAGATGTTTCTGGCTTAAGGTTTATGAAATTACGGACGGCGATAAGCAAAGCAAAGGTAGAGCAGTCCAGAATTTGATGCAGATTCCGCCGGATGATAAAATAAGAACTATTATCACCATAAAAAATCTACAGGACGAAGAGTATATAAATAATCATTATATCGTACTTTGTACCCGAAAAGGTATCATTAAAAAAACCAGGGTTGCTGATTTTTCAAGGCCAAGACAAAATGGAATTAACGCCATTACAATTAACGAAGGCGATCAATTGTTGGATGCTTGCCTTACTGACGGTAAACAGCAAATAATGATGGCGATAAAAAGCGGCCGTGCTATTAGGTTTCCTGAAGAAAAAGTAAGGCCCACAGGCAGGGGAGCAATCGGGGTTTTTGGAATTTCTGTTGATACCGAAAAAGATGAGGTTGTTGGTATGATTTGTGTAAATATTGATGATCCTGAAGTAAGTATTTTAGTGGTAAGTGCAAAAGGTTTCGGAAAAAGAACGGCGGTTGAGGAATACAGGATTACCAATAGAGGTGGAAAAGGCGTAAAAACCATAAATGTTACCGACAAAACGGGTCCATTAATTGGTTTGCTAAATGTTAATGAAACGCAAGATTTAATGATAACCTGCAAATCGGGTGTAACTATTCGCACCTCAATTGCATCTATCAGGGAAGCAGGAAGGGCTACTCAGGGAGTTAAGCTGATTAAATTGGACGAAGGAGATGAAATAGCAGCCATAACAAAACTGGACGAAAAGGAAGAAACAGATGAAGAGATTGTGACTGAACTTTCCGAACCAAATCTGGAGCAGGATTTAGAGAAGAACGTCGACGATTCGGCTAAAAATTCGGATGACACTGAAGCTGAAAATAATGATAATGAAGATTTAAATGACTCTCAATAAATTTCAAAATCAATAACTAAAAATCAATTACACAAATGAAAAGAATAGTTCTATCTGTCCTCTTTATGTTTCTTGTCACTGTTACTTTTGCGCAAGATTTGAAAAAAGCAACATCTTATGTTAACGACAAAAAATATGAGCAGGCAAAAACCGAAATCGATGGTATTCTTGCTAAGGACCCTGCTAATTCGGAAGCGCTTTATTTGAAAAGTAAAGTTTATACTTTGATGGCAGATAGTTCTGCGTACAAAAGTTTGTTTACAGGCGACCCTTACAACGAAGCTTTTGAAGCCTTTAAAAAAGCTATGGCTGATTCTAATAATCCTAAAGTTACCTTAATGGTGGTAAAAGATAATTATTCACCCATATTCGGAATTTATTCTGGCTATTACGGGGAAGCGGCGGCTGCTTTTAATGATGCAGCACAATCAAATATCAAACCCGATACAGTTGGCTTTACTAAAGCTATGGATCTTTTTATAAAAGCAAATGACGCTGGGCAATATATAGCATCTAACAAATGGGCTAGAATTGGAAAGGTTGATACTACATTAGTATTAAACATTGCAAAAGCGGCTTTGAATGCTAAAAAAACTGATTCTGCACGTAAATATTTTAAAGAGATATCAGATGCGCAGATCGTCGGGTTGCATAACGAAAAAAACACGCCTGATCCAAGTTTTGAACTTCCATATCAGTGGCTGACATTGGATTACAAAGACGCCGGAGATTCCGTTAATATGGTTAAGTACGCGGATCTTGGTCAGAAGCTTTATCCTAATGACGATTATTTCACTTTCGTACAAATGGATTATTTCAGACAGAAGGAAGACCATGACGCGCTGTTTAAGAAATACGAAGAACTGGCCACGAAAAATCCTGATTCTCTTCGCTATCATTTAAATTATGCAACAGAAATTTTCAGCTACCTTTTCAGCAGCCCGGACGGAACGGTTATAAACAATAAAGATCAATTGTTATCAACTTTGCAATCGCAATTAGATAAAGCAATTGCCTTGGACCCAAACAACGGAGGTGTTAATTTGCTTTACGCTCAATATTATTACAACCAGGGCATTTTTGTATTGGAAGACGCCGGAAAAATTAAGGGAGCAAAGTTAACGCCCGACCAAACCAAGCAAAAAGCAGATTTAAATACTAAAGGAGAAGATTTCCTGAAAAAAGCAATTCCTTATGGCGACAAAGCACTCAACTCTTTCGGCGAAGGTGCTAAAAAATCTGAAAAATCAAGGTATAAATCAGCCGCAAATTTGTTAGAAAATATATATCAAAGCCTTGGTGATAAAGCCAATTTGAAAAAGTACCAGGATTTTTATGACGGTGCTGAGACAAAGCTGGTAAACTAATTCTTATTTAAAAATAACACTCGATATAAGCCCGGATTTATTCCGGGCTTTTTTTTGTTCAATTTCTAAAATAGGAATCGATATTTTTTGTTTGTTTACTATCTGAAGGTTTACGCGCGCAATTGTTCACCGAGGGACAAAGCTTTAGGACATACACAAAGGGGTGAGAATAGAAACTCGATGAACTTGTTTGTCTACTGTTCAAAATATACTACTTAACATAATATAAATTATAGGAAAAATTACAAATTTGATTTGGTATATTGTTAGAAAGAAAGTTCCAAATTATTGTCCAACCATTTCAATATACTCCAAAACTGATTTTTCAAATTCCATTTCTTCACCAAATAAAAACTGGTGCGCCATCGGCAAAACAAAAAATGGCAAATCTCTTAACTCATTTTCAAATGTTGAAAGCCTCACAGCATCTTTTTCCGTTGTGAGAATTATCTTTTGTCCTACCTCAATTTTTGAAAATTCATTAGTTATTTTTTTTAAATCAATGGAGTTGTAAACATGATGATCGCTAAAACGAATCGTTGTAAGCGAAGAGACTCTTGGTTTTATTTCTTCCTGTAATTTTTTTGGATTGGCAATTCCGCAAACTAAAAGAACCTGGGTTTCTGGTTGCAGATTGTATTTTTCTTTGGTAAATAAATGAAACGGAGTTTCGTATTTGATTTTAGTGAAATAAATTGTTTGTTCGGATAAAGGATTTAATTCCTCAATTAAGTCCTTTTTCTCATCTTCATTTAAATTTGACTTGCATTTGGTAACTATAATGATATCAGCTCTTTTACTACTTGCTTTTGTGTCCCTTAAATTTCCCGCGGGTAGTAAAAAGTCTTTTGTATAAAGATGATTGTATTCCGTCAGCAAAATATTTAAGCCTGCTGCCACCTGTCGGTGCTGGAATGCATCATCAAGAATAATAACTTCTGTTTCGGGTTTGTCATTTAATATTTTAGGAATTCCCATCACTCTTTCTTCGTCTACAGCCACCGTTATATTCGGAAACTTTTTGTAAATCTGCATTGGTTCGTCTCCGATGTCAGTTGTCTTGCTATATTCGATTGCAATAAAAAAACCTTTTGTCTTTCTTTTATAACCACGGCTTAGAGTGGCCACATGGTATTTTTGCTGAAGCATTCTAACCAAATACTCAACCATTGGCGTTTTGCCGGTTCCTCCTAAAGTGAGGTTACCAACACAGATAAGTGGAACATCAAATGTTGCCGAGCGAAACACTTTTTTGTCAAAAAGCTGATTCCGTACTTTTATAATTCCTTCATACAAAAAGGAAAACGGAAGTAAAATATATCGTGTTTTTTTTCGCATGGATTAAGTTCTATTAACAGGATCGAGGCTATCTTAAAATGTAAATGTTTCGTTCGGCGTTACGCAAAAATCCAACGGGATATCGTAACCGGAAATATCTCCTATCTCTTCAACCGGCTCAAAAAAACTCAAGCCGATTTTTAAAACATCTTTTCTGCAATGCAATAGAAATTTATCGTAATATCCTTTACCAAACCCCACTCTGTAACCTGTTTTATCAAAGGCGAGCAGCGGAATCAAGACCAAATCTATTTCGTTTATATCAATAATTTCACCCTCTTTTGGCTCGTCAATTCCGTATTTATTTTTTATGATTTCTACGCCTTCGTCAAAATGGTAATTCAACATCTCACCTGAATGAATATCAATTTTTGGGATGACTACTTTTATCAGCGGATTTTTAAACTGCAAATATTTAATAATATTAGCGGTTTCCGGCTCTCCCAGTTTTAGAGAAGACAAATAAGTGTGAACACATTCAATGTAGGGAAGATTTAATTTTTGGAAATTAATTAAAATAAGGTCATTAAATTTTTCTATGGAATGTAGGGAAAGGTCTTTTCTTTTTTGTTTAAATAAGTTTCGTAAATCTTGCTTGTTCATAACACGGAATTCAGTAATGAACGTAGTTTCAAGGCTTCTTCCCTGATTGTTTTTTTAGAAATAACCGATAAATGTTTTACGCTACCTATTACAGGATAACCAGACCAGCCGGCAATTTCAGCTTCATAGTCCAGGTAGTTATCTGTAAAAATCCAACCCGCCACATTAATTTTTTCTTTTTTTAAAACTGCTGCTGTAAGCAAAGAATGATTGATACTCCCCAATTCATTTTTACTTACGATAATCACTTTTGCCTCTAGCTCTTTTATCAAATTTAAAATTAATTTTATTTTATTTAAAGGAACCATCAAACCTCCTGCCCCTTCAATAATTAATTGATTTTTTGTTCTGGGTACATGATCAATAATTTCCTTTAAAAGTATTTCTTTCCCTTCGGCAGCCGCTGAAATGTGAGGTGAAGCAGGCATTTTTAAAAGATACAATTCCGGGTGGATTTTCGATTTGGCATTTGAAATCATTTTGCTGATAAATAAAGAATCAGTTCCGTCTGAAAAGCCAGCCTGTACAGGTTTCCAATAATCTGCTTCCAAAGCTTCCGTTACAATTGCAGCTACCAATGTTTTTCCTACATCTGTTCCGGTTCCTGTGATAAAAATCGGTTTCACCATTTTCTATTTATTGATAAAAATTGAAAAAACGGTTGTGCCATAATTGCGCATTGTTTTAAACAATAACTCATTTTCATAATTATTTGCCGGAGTGTGTTCTAATATAAACCAGCCTCCATCATTAAGTAATTCTTTCTGCCGGATGATACGTGGAAGGTCATCAATATTTTTGAGCGCGTAAGGAGGTCCGGCAAATATTAAATCAAATTTTTCATCACAATTTTCTAAAAACCGAAAGACATCACTTTTGATTACGACGCAATCTTCAATTTTAAATTCATTGATTTTATTTTTAATGAATTCATACATTTTAGGATCCTTTTCCACGATGGTAAGATTCGCAGCTCCGCGCGATGCAAGCTCATAGCTGATGCTTCCCGTACCGCCAAAAATATCAAGCGTTTTTATTCCAGGAATTGAAATATTATTTTGAATAATATTAAACAAGCCTTCTTTCGCCACATCCGTCGTAGGACGTGTATAGGGCATTTTAGAAGGCGGATTAATTTTTAGCCCACCATATTTTCCTGTAATTATTCGCATGAATCCATATCAAAAATATAACTGAAATAATGAGAAGGAAATGCTTTCAGTTCTTCGGAATAAACATTTTCCGCACGATAACCTGAAAGTTTTATATCATCAAAATATTTATAAATTTCTTTATAAAGCGCAGAATTTTCCTCTATCAGTCCGCTGATTTCCAAATGAATATGTTCAATTTTAGACTGGTTAAGGATATTCAATAAAATATAGGAAACGTCTTCCGGAGTCTGGTAATTATAGCTGTTTATTAATTGATGTTTTCCATCTTTTATTAAATCAACTACTAATTTATGTGTGTAAAATATCACAAACATGTTATTTAATTCCTGGCCCGGCCGTTTTAAAATAAGTGAGTATTGATGCATCACAGACGTGTTTTTAAAATGGTTTTGAATTACTTCGATTGTCGCTGTTGGAATGCGATAGCAATTGTACATCAATTGATCTGGGATAACATCAGTAAGAATCGTTTCATTGTTTTCTAAATCGCCAAACATCATATTCATTAATGTCTTATTATTTTCCCTTTTGTAAATGGGAAAAGGAATTAATGCACTTTGTGGAAACGAATAAACGATACAAACTTTTTTAAAATTTTTAGCTAAAAACTCTTTTTGATGGAAGAGAACCTGTAATGCAATAGGAAAGCCTTCGGCACGCTTGCCATTGTCAAAATGATAAATGCCTAATCCAATAAACGAATTGCGTTCTGTGTCTTTAATACAAAATGAAAAACCTTCATTATTTACTTCGCAAATCAGCATGCACTTTTCCGCCTCGAATGAAGAAGGCAATATTTCAAAAACGCTGTTCATCTATTTATCTTTCAATTTTCTTTTGTAAGGATGTAAATATATAATTTATGGCTTTATTTTCAAGAAAAAAATACCAAGTGTGGCTTGTGAGCTACCCCGGTTGGTATCTTCACCGACCGACGACAATTCGACAATAATACTTTAACAATGCAGTCAGACTTCTTTTTAAGGAATTAAATTATTAGCTTCGCAGCCAAATTAAAAAAATGACGACTAATAGAACATTTACAATGATTAAGCCTGACGCTACTTCTAAAGGTAATACAGGAGCAATTTTAAAGATGATAAATGACGCTGGCTTTAAAATAGCAGCAATGAAAATGACGCATATTTCTGACGCAAAAGCAGGAGAATTTTATGCAGTACATAAGGAGCGGCCTTTTTATGGTGAGTTAGTAAATTTTATGAGCAGCGGTCCGATAACAGCGGCTATTTTGGAAAAAGAAAACGCAGTTGAAGATTTCAGAAAATTAATTGGAGCTACCAATCCTGCCCAGGCAGAAGAAGGGACTATCAGGAAATTATACGCTGCATCAATCGGTGAAAACGCAGTCCATGGAAGCGACAGTGATGAAAATGCGCAAATAGAAGGCGATTTTTTCTTCAGCAAACTAGAACAGTTTTAAGAAATAAAATATATTTTATTCGAGAAGCCCGTAAATTTTACGGGTTTTTTATTTTACCCAAACTTTTAAAGAAAAATCTCCGTTCCAGCGATTACCGGCCATCATATCCTCTCCGATAATAATTTTATAATTTCCCGAAGCTTTTATTTTATAATCTAAATTCCTTCCGAACGGTCCATCAAAAGTACTGTCCGGAAATCCAATCTGACTGATGCGGATATTGGCTTTTTTATCGTTAGAGGATAAACTCGCCAATAATGTATCGCAGGCTGAAATGTTTATTGGAACAGTAACGTGGTGATTGGCATTATTCATTTCCAAATTAAAAACCAAAGTATCTTTCCCGGGCGATAAAGATTTTTTTATAAAATCAGTATTTGGCTTTGAAAGATTTCTTGCAGAGTCATTTGTTATTGGTGGCAAATAATCATCTATTGTTTTATTTTTTTCGCCCTGGTTACAACTAAATAAAGCTGTGAAAATTATAAGGAAGGAAAGCTTATTTTTCATAAAATGTAATTTCAAAAATTTCCACATCCTAATTCGCAAATTCCTATTCCCAACTATTTATTCTCCAGCGGCTGCACTTTATAACCCTGCTCTTTCAAAAGATTTATTAAACCCTTCTCTCCTACCAAATGTCCGGCGCCTACTGCTATAAATACACTTTCCTTATTAAAAATGGTATCTAATTTTTTCACCCATTTTTTATTCCTGTCGTTCAATAAAAGGTCGTCATATTTATCCGAGCCAAATTCACTTTTTCCGAGCATCGTTTTTAAAGAATCCATTTGCTGATTTTTATAAAAGCCCAGCATGGTTTCAAACTCTTTTTTATTAACTGAAAAACTATCAATATTCTTCAGCAATTCCTGCGCCTGCCATTTATAAGGAATGCTATCAAAAACTGATGCCTGAAATTGCACCGTTTCCAAACCCTGGATTTCTTTTTTATCTTCTTTCGCAATTTTTACCAATGCTTCTTCAACGCCCGATGGCGACGAACAGTTCATCATACGCGGATACAGTAAAGCAACTAAAAAGTAAGGTTTTGCTTTTTGCAAAATCATCAAAGGCATCTTTAAAGTATCGGAAAAATAATTTTTCAATCTGTCGTATTCCTTGGGCGTATAAAGATCCGCAAGCGTTGTGTCGCCACGCATATTCATATACATCATGCCGCTAAGCATGGTGGAAGGATCGTCCATATCGATTTCCATATAAATTTCATCGCATGATTTCACAGCCTTTAATAACTGGTCACTAAAATGAATATCGTCTTTGCACAAAAGATGAAAAGTGCCAAAAAGAAAGCTCGGTTTTTTCAGCCCGTTCCCGCTTATTTCCCATAAAAGAGAATTGTTGTTTTTTTGGACGGTAAAAGATGGATTCGGCTGCGCTTTACAACCAAAAAATAATACCATCAATAAACTATAAAATACCAGTGTCTTCATGTGCTTTATTTTTTGTAAAAATAAGGGAAAGCCGCGTGCCGACTGTAACGATAAAATAAAAATCAGCTCTATTTGTTGCTTTACTATCCTATTAAAAAAAAAATTATAGATCAGATAAGAAAATTAAATGACATAAAATTCGTTGTTACCAAAATATATAATTATTGATTTAGATTATTCTCTATTTTAGTATTCAAATTAACAAAACCCCGCTATGAGAAAATTTTCCTTTACAGCCATACTAATGCTGTGTTTCACTTTGATTTTTGCCCAAACAAACATTCCGAAATTCGGAGACATTGATAAGGCCGATGTTCAGATGAAAGAATGTACTTCTGATAAAGACGCAGAAGCCTACAAATTGCTGGACTATGGCAATGTTCAATATTTAATTTTGGGTGATAAATTTAATATCCTGACTGAGCGCAGAACCCGGATTAAAATTTTAAAAGACAAAGGTATTTCTGAGGCAAATATTAAAATCAACTTTTATAGTTCTGAAGATTATGAAAGACTGACTGACATTTCGGGAGTAACTTATAATGTTGATAATTCAGGAAATGTGGTGAAAACCAAACTGGATAAATCTTCCATTTTTATAAAAAAATTAAACAACCGCTTTTCGCAGCTTTCTTTTTCTATGCCTGATGTAAAGGTTGGAAGCGTGATAGAATTTAAATATAAAGACATCAAAAGATCTCTTGCAGACCTTGATAACTGGCAATTCCAGGACGATATTCCTACGCGATTAAGCATGTACAAAATTCTGATTCCCGGGATTTTCAGATTTGCTACCCAGTTATATACTTATCAAATTGCGGAACAGAGTTCAAGCAGCACCAATGATGTTTTAGTCTATCACGGCGGTGTTATTTCTGATCGGTCAGAAGAAAAGACGTATGTATTAAAGGATGTTCCCGCACTTCGGGATGAGCCTTTTATGGGGGCTGAAAAAGATTATTTACAAAGAATTGTTTTTCAGTTGGGCCGTATCGTTTACGGCGATGGGGAAATAGAAGATGTAATGTCGAGCTGGCCAAAGATTACAAAACAATTATTGGAGCAAGATGATTTTGGTTTGCAATTGAAAAAAAATCTGCCACATACGGCATCGCTTGACGATTCATTAAAAAATGTAACAGGCGATTATAATAAAATGGTTTTGGTGTACGACTATGTGCGCAGGAATATGAATTGGAATGGAATAGAAAGTATTTATTCTGATAATGGAATTAAATCTGCCTGGGATAAAAAATCAGGAACCAATTCTGAATTAAATTTTATTCTTATCGGTCGTTTACGCGATGCGGGTTTAAAAGCCTTTCCTCTTTTGGTAAGTACAAAAGACAATGGAACAGTCAACACTATTTATCCATTTTTAGACCAGTTCAATAATACGATGACCTGTGTTCTAATTGGTGATAGAAATTACATTTTAAATGCAGCCGATAAGTACAATCCGGCAAACCTCATTCCTTACGACGTATTGGACAACCAGGGTTTTGTGGTTGATAATGAATATGGTGGCTGGATTACCTTATCAAACAAAAAAGACACATGGAAAAGCCTGGTCTCTATTTTTGCAAATATTAACCCGGATGCTTTAATGGAAGGCAACGCTACGGTCTACAGTTATGGTTATTCGAAAAACCCGCGCGTAAAAGAATGGGAAGAAGATAAAAGTACTTTTGAAGATAATTTTACCAAGGCATTTACAGCAATAAAAGTAAAAAATATTAAGGTGAAAAACGAGGACATAGACACGTTGCCTTTAGAACAAAAACTTGATTTTTCACTTCCTTTAAATGCTTCAGGCGAATACAAATATTTTACACTTAATCTCTTCCAGGGCCTCGAAAAGAATCCTTTTATAGCTGATAAGCGAACAACTGATATTGAATTTAATTATCCAAAATCCTACACGATTATTGGAAAAATAAATATCCCTGATGGATATGTATTCGATGACTTACCAAAAAACATTAAAATGATAATGCCTGATACAAGTATTGTGATGCAGAGAATCTTACAGCCTGAGGATGGGTCTCTGGATTTTAGAATAACACTTGATTTTGCAAAATCATATTATACGGCTGCAGACTATCCCATCTTTCATGAGTTTTATAAACAGCTTTTTAACGCTTTGAACGAACAAATTGTAATCAAAAAGAAAACCAACAGCTAATGCGAAAGATTATTCTTG
>JBDTHD010000121.1:0-1502 GCA_039937075.1 Ginsengibacter sp.
GGATATACGTCCCTGCAATAAAACATCCACACTTGCTACCGGTTTATCCTGGATGTCTTTGCTGGTAATTCCCGATATTGCAGCAACAGTATTTCGTCTTGTCTGGCGCTGCATACCCACTATCACAACATCATTTAATTGATTATTTGACTCATTTAAGGCAACTACAACGTGGGTTTCACCTTCACCAATTGTAATCGTTTTTGGGTCGTACCCTACAAAAGAGACGTGAAGGCTAACTTTTCCATTGGGGACTGATATTTCAAATTTTCCACCTTCTTTCGAAATTGCATTTGTCTTACTTCCTCTTAATGCGATTGTTGCGCCTTCAAGCAGTGATTTGCTTTTGGCATTTTCAACAACGCCCGATATTCTTCTTTGGGCTATTCCGGCAGAAGAGAATAGCAAAAGTGCAAGAATCACAAAACCGGATTTAAGTAATTTTGATTTTTTCATTCTACTGATTTTATTTTTAAATTAGAATTAGTTTTAACAAACAATTATTTTTTGTTTAACAATCTAGTATAATAAAGATGGCAATAAAAACTGAAAAACGCTGCATGTGAGTATTTGGAAATGTCATAATCTTTTTACGCAATCGTTTGATATTTCAACGCAAACGTTTGCGCTATTTTTGCAAAGTTCTACTTACAAACTTTTGCAACCGATTGTGAGGATCCCACATTGCATCAATTATTCGATAAAGAAGAAACAAGAATAAGGGTTATTTATTGATTTACTATTGGCATAAATAATCCCCTGACAGAAATATTTTCTGCCTGATTATCATTATTATTTGTTTTAAAATCTGCCAATACAAATTAAAGAAAATGAAAAAATAATTCATTTTTCTATAGTCATCATCCAGAAAAATGTAGACTTTAATAAAGTAACCGGTTAAAACTTTTTGAAATTAAATGAAGCCAGGAAACCCGTACAGTAAACGAACAAAAACAACTGATTCCTGTTTTGTTATTCGTACCCGTTTTTTATGATCAGGCTTTCGTATGGTTTCATATTTATTTCCAGGATATTTCCTGCTTTATGGAATACATATTTTTTGGAAGTATTGGTAATATAAAAAGTTTTGAAAGGCATTTTTAAGTGGAATACACCTCCTTTTTCTGAGACAATTTTTATTTGATCCACAACACCATTTTCCTTTTTTGCTGAAACAAGAAATGCGCCCTGGGTACGAAGGTCTTTAAAAGAAATATCTTTCCAGGAAGAAGGGATTGCAGGAAAGATTTCTATAAATTCTTTATGGCTTTGAATCAGCATCTCCTGGATTCCTTTTGCGAAAGCAAAATTTCCTTCCAGTGTAAATGGCCGGTAGGTAAAATTGGAATACTGTCCACCTTTCTGATCGCCATTCAGATGAAAGCTGTTAATCGAACAAAAATTAGTGGAAAATATTTGTAACATTTTTGCCGCGCTGTCGCCTTCTTTGGCTCTCGCATATAGACTGGCCATCCAGCTAAATGAATATCCGCACCAGGCAC
>JBDTHD010000122.1:0-3838 GCA_039937075.1 Ginsengibacter sp.
TTTTATTTCAGCGCGACCATCATCGGCTCAGACTTCGGTAGCCAATAAGCCCGCTTATGTGGTGATAATGGGGGATAAAATCGTAACGATGCAAGATGTAGAAAACATGGTAAAACTGGGATATATCAAAGGGATGGATAAGGGAGTTTCTGATGAAGAGATGAAAGCGCTGAAAGAAAAATTTGGCGATAAAGTAGGCGATGACAAAAGATTTATCATGATGATTTCCCTGCTTACCGAAGCGGGAAAAAAACAGCAGGATAAAGAAAATGCCGAAAAGCCCAAACAACCAGCGCCGCAAAAAACGGATGACGGATTTAAATTGCACGTAAATGATACGGCCGCCAACTTTACCGTTCAGATGCTGGACGGCAGAAAGATTAACCTGGCAGATTTAAAAGGAAAAGTAGTGTTGCTCAATTTTTGGGCCACGTGGTGCGCCCCCTGCATGATGGAGTTTTATGACATACCATCAAAAATACTGGCTCCCTTTAAACAAAAAGATTTTGTGTTTCTCCCGATATCCAGGGGCGAAACACTGGCTACCGTAACAAAGGGCGCTGCAGATTTAAAGCAAAAGGGAATCGACTTTCCCGTAGGTATAGACCCTGACAAAACCATCTGGGACAAATATGGAACCACAGGAATTCCGAAAAATTTTCTGATAGACAAACGAGGCATTATCAGGTATGTAAGCGTAGGCTACGAGGACGGCGGTTGGGATGCATTAGCCAAAGAAATTAAGAAATTGCTTGCGGAATAATGTGCTGTTGTCTTAACCTGCACTTTGTTCATTTTCATCAAAATAAAAATCGCCTGAATTTATTGCTTTACTGTATTTTTATTGATGTAACCTTGAAGGGAACAAACCTGGGTCACAACACTTTTCAACAAGCTCATCGACATGAAAATAACCAATAAAATATGAGGATTTTAATATTACTGCTTGTATTCCCCCATTTTCTTTTTAGTCAGAAAATTAAATTCCAAAAGAGCGACACTATTTATTTAGGTAATTCAGTTTATCCAACTTGTATGTTGAAAATGTCTAACTCCAGCGCTACTGATCCTGCAATGATATTCGTTATACCCATTAAAGACTTCGGGAAATTACAAAGAAAAATTGAGAAATTTTATGTCACCAAAAAACAGGAATACGACGAGTATTATATATTAGGCGTACCAGATATTACAAAAAATAAACTTGTCTCTCAAGTTCTGACATTATATCTGCAGCAAATTGATAGTGCGAGAATGGCAAGAAATCGTTCAACTTTTCTACGTAACTATAGTTGGGATAAGGTGAACTATAAAATATCGTATCAATCCACTTTTAAAGATTTAAATAGTGTTGACAATTTGCACTACTTAAATTCTACTGAAGAAGTTTGCAAATATATTAGGTGTTCCGCCCTTGATGCAAGCCAGAAATTTAATAATTAAAGCAAGTATCTTCATAGTTGCGCAAGTTTAAGTTTTATTTCTTAGAGCGAGCATCCAGCCTGGGCTTTCTACTTTCATCAAAATAAAAATCGCGTCAATTTATGGCTTTACTGTATTTTTAATATTATGCGTAATAAAATTATCCCTCTCCTGTTTTGTTTCACTTTTTCTGTTTTGATTTCATCGGCGCAGCAGGCCGCAGAAAAAATGAAGCGTGAAGAACTTACCAAAACAGTTGACAGCGTATTGCAAAGCGAGGTAAATAATAAGGTAATCCCCGGCGCGGTAATCGAAATAAAAAAAGGCAACCAGGTTCTTATAAAGAAGGCTTTTGGATATGCTCAGAGAAATGATTACGATAACCAATCGCTCGCGCATCCTGAAGTAATGACAACAAGCGATATGTTTGACCTTGCTTCGCTCACAAAAGTAGTCGGCACTACTACTTCTATTATGTTGCTGGTGGACAGGGGACTTATCAAAGTAACCGATCCGGTGGGTAAATACATTCCCGCATTTAATGTGGGCGATAAAAAACAAATTACTATTCGCAACCTGCTAACACACACGGCCGGCCTCATTACATGGTACCCGCTTTTTTATCGCGCGTCCAATAAACAGGAAGTTTATAAAATAATCGGCGAATTGCCTTTAAAATATGCTGTTGGAGCAGGAAGGCATTATAGCGATTTGGGCTTTATGCTTTTGGGTGAAATAATAGAAAAAGTTTCCGGAATGCCGTTAGATCAATTTGATCTAAAAAATGTTTTTATTCCGCTTGGGATGCATCACACAACGTATAACCCGCTTGCAAAAGGATTTACAAAATTTGCCGCTACTTCTCATGGCAATCCTTTCGAAACAAGAATGGTGCATGACACGTCGCTTGGTTATGTATTTAAAGAAATAGAACCCAACCAATGGAATGGTTGGCGCAAGTACAATTTGCGTGGAGAAGTAAATGATGGCAACGCGTGGTATGCGTTGAAAGGCGTAAGCGGGCATGCGGGTATATTTTCTACTATTGATGATTTACAGAAATTGGTTGACATGCTGAAGAACGATGGGAAAGTGGGTTCCAAACAATTTATTTCTAAAAAAACGCTTCAATTATTTTTAACCAAAGATGATTTTAAAAACGGGCTTGGCTGGATGATGGATAATGAAAATTCATTCATGAAAAACGCACCTGCCGGTTCTTTCGGGCACTCGGGTTTTACGGGAACCAGCATTTCGATAGTTCCTTCGTTAGATGTCTCCGTGATCATATTAATTAACCGTCAAAATATGGGATTATTACCTTCCGGGTATTATTACAATCCCAACCCTATTCGCAGACAAATATTTGCTGCGGTTATGGAGTATTGCAAATAATATGTAATAGTAATTGTTGTCTTACAAGCAGTATTATAAAAATCAAAAAAATTATGCTGACAGATATTAATCCAAAACTACCGATGCGAAATAAAAGCGTTACAAGGCATTTTTATTTAAATAAATTAGGCTTTGAGGAAACTGGAAGTGCTGACTTTGACGGTTATTTAATGATTAAAAAAGACAATATTCAAATTCATTTTTTTGAATTTAAAGATCTTGATCCAAAAGAAAACTACGGACAGGTTTATATCAGGACCGACGACATTAAAGGGTTTTATCAATCTTTGCTGGACAGAAAAATAAATATTCATCCTAACGGCCATTTGGAAATAAAGCCGTGGGGACAAAAAGAATTTTCAATTCTTGATCCGGATAACAACCTGCTAACTTTTGGCGAAAGTTTGTAATTGCTAATTTTAAATAAAATGGATAACGAATAGCAAATGAAAACAAATACTACCAGATTTTCTGACCGCGTAGACGACTATATTAAATTCAGGCCTCATTATCCAAAAGAAATTATTGAAGTTCTTAAAAATAAAATCGGGCTCAATAAAGATTTTACAATTGCAGATACTGGCGCGGGCACAGGCATTTCATCAGAACTATTTATCAATAATGGAAATAAAGTTTTTGCGGTAGAACCCAACACTGAAATGCGCGAAGCGGGCCAATTAATTTTTCGGGAAAATTCCAATTTTATCAGTGTGAATGGGAAAGCCGAAAGTACAACGCTGCCCGATAATAGTATTGACCTAATCTTTTGCGGACAGGCGTTTCACTGGTTTGATAAACCGAAAACGAAAATTGAATTCAACAGGATATTAAAACCAAACGAACATATTGCGCTTGTATGGAATGTAAGAAGTGAACTTTCTATTTTTCAAAAAGAGTACGAACAAATTTTATCCTCAAATATTTCAGAGTACAAAGACGTAACGCATAAAATTATTTCGGAGGAGATGATTACAGAATTTTTTAACCCAAAAGAAATGTTTTTATACTCATTTGGAAATAA
>JBDTHD010000123.1:0-4939 GCA_039937075.1 Ginsengibacter sp.
TCAATTGTTTGCAAAGGATATTTTTCTTCATCCCAGCTTTCTTTTACATCACACCAAACACAGCCTACATCGCAACCGGACAGCCGGATAAAATACGCAGCTTTTCCTTGGTGAAAACCTTCGCCCTGTAAGGTGTAGAAAGCTTCCATTACGGGCAATTCAGTGAGTTGTGAATGGTTAATGGTCAATTGTGAATGGTGAATGGTGAATGGTGAATGGTTGATAACTGATTATTTAAATTCCAAAGGTAAACAGTAAACCAATAAATAGAAGAGATTCTTATTTCAGTAAATCTTCAAATGCTTTGAACAGTAAAGCAACAAATATTCTTTAATTCTATTTTACAATTTTTGTGAAGCGGCTTTAAAAGTATTCATAAGCAAAGCCGCTATGGTCATGAGTCCTACGCCACCGGGAACAGGACTGATGTAACTGCATTTTGGGGCTACGTTTTCAAAATCAACATCGCCTTTTAAGGTGAAACCGCTTTTTTTCGTTTCATCTTTTACCCGGTTGATGCCCACATCAATTAGCACCGCATTTTCTTTTACCATATCTGCCGTAACAAATTTAGGTTTCCCTATTGCGGCAATGATAATATCTGCCTGCAGGCAAACTGATTTTAAATCTTTGGTGCGTGAATGGCAAAGTGTTACCGTGGCATTTCCGTAGTCATTATTATTCCGGCTTAATAGAATACTCAAAGGAGTTCCAACATTATTACTTCGTCCAATAACCACTACATTTTTGCCTGCGGTTTCTATTTTATAATGCTGAAGTAATAGCAGAATTCCATAAGGCGTTGCCGAAATAAAAGTAGGAAAACCAAGCACCATATTTCCAATATTTAGCGGATGAAAACCATCCACATCTTTTAATGGTGAAATGCTGAGAATCACTTTATTTTCTGAAATATGTTTGGGCAATGGAACCTGTACAAGGATTCCATCAATATCTTTATTGTCATTTAATTCCTTAATTTTTTCCAAAAGCGTTTCTTCTGAAATTGAACTTTCAAACCTGAAAAGTGATGAATCGATTCCAATTTCTTTGCAGTTTCGAACTTTTGAAGCCACATAAGTCTCGCTGGCAGGATCGTTTCCAACAAGAATAGCTGCCAAATGTGGAACTTTTTTATTCTCAGATTTTAAAATGGAAATTTTATTTTTTAAATCCTCTTTGATGGCCGCTGAAGCCACTTTTCCTTCTAATAGTTGCATCCGGCAAAAGTAAAACACGTTGATTGATTTTTTTACTTTTTGTTCAGTCGTATAAAATATGGAAACGTTAAATGCTATTGAGAAATTAGGCAGAAAAATATTTTACAACTGCAGGTTTCGTTAAAAAGATTTCCATCTTTTAGTACCTCAGCATTTTATTTACCAGTAGATTAACTTGGATGAAATGAATTCACAAATAATCAACTCATTTTCGGATTCAATAAAAACAATGGTATATTTTTTTTTGAATGAGATGCATTTGTATCCCAAAATCGCTCTTCCCGGGTCTCTGCAAATTGAATATGATTTTATTTTATCAGAGATTTCAATAAAAAAATCATACGCATCATCAGTAAATTTGTTCGCTGTTTCAATTAGCCCTTTTGACTCAATGAACCATGAGATAGCTGCAATATTATCTGCAGCAGCTTGTTTTATAATTATTTTCCTTCTGCCCATTTTTTTATCAGCTTTTTGCTGTACAGACGAGCTTCTTCAAGAGAGAATGTTTTTTCGGATTTGTTTTTTAAAGCAGCCTTTTTTTGAAGTGCATGATAATTCTTTTCAGGTATTAGTATGTATTTCTTTTTATCTATGATAATTTCAGTCATACCACGAATTTAATTTTAAATTTCTAAAAATCGATGGGTTCTTTTTTGGGCTGAAAAAATTGATATCGAATTTGATTTTTTTTTCAATGCATATTATCAAGTGCGTGTTATTAAGAAAACAGCCTTATTCAAAAAAATAATTTTTTCCTATTCCCATAAAGTTTTTAAATTTATTTTTTAAACTCTTCCAAAAACTGCAATCGCTTTGAGAAAAACGTTCTTCATTTATTTTTTTCTGCTCTTAGTCAATCCTGTCTTTTCTCAATCTCTGCGAAAGCCGATAGCAGCGTCTTATCTCGGTTTGGGCGCTTACTCTGTTAATCATGCAGATGTGTTTTCTGTAACAGCTAACCAGGCAGCGCTGGCGCGGATAAAAAATCCCGCAGTGGGTGTTTATGGCGAAAAAAGATTTTTGCTGGCGGAAACCAATTTGTATTCAGCTATCATTGCCATGCCAACAAAAGAAGGGAATTTTGCTTTCCAGGCTGATTATTTTGGCTTTAAAAATTACAATGAATCGCAGTTGGGAATTGCCTACGCAAGAAGTGTTGGTAAAAATCTTGACCTCGGCGTAAAATTTAATTATTACTCTTTTCGCATTCCCGGTTTTGAAAGTCCTTCCACCGTCAATTTTGAAATTGGCGGCATTGTTCATTTAACGGAACGGTTAAATGCCGGTATTCATTTTTATAATCCTGTTGGCGGAAAGCTTTCAAAAACAGAAAATGACAAAATGAGTTCCATTTATTCCTTCGGGCTTGGATATGAAGCCTCAGATAATTTTTTGATAAGCGTCGAAATGGTAAAGCAGGAAGATTTGCCCGTGAATGTAAATGTGGGAATGGAATATGATTTTGCCAAACAGTTCTTTGCCCGTTTTGGAATTGCTTCTCAAAACGGTTCTCCATTTGCGGGCGCGGGAGTTTGCTGGGATAATTTTCGCCTGGATGTTAGCGCTTCCTATCATCCGCAGTTAGGAGTAAGTCCGGGTTTGATGCTTATTATGAATTTAAAAAAGCCAAAACTTGAGAAAGATTAAATCTTCAAAATACTTATTCCGCCTGTTAATCTCCATTTTTGCATTGGCGATGCCAGGCGATGTTAAATCGCAGGAAATTCCTGGTGAGCCGCCAGAAATGATTCAGGAACAATTAGAAAATCTAACAGCAGAAAATGACGATGAAGAAACGGAAGACGATTCCTATTTGCAGGAAATTCATCATTTTTTAAAACAACCCATTAATCTTAATTATGCAGGTGCAGGCGTGTTGGAGCGGTTGAAATTATTGAGCCCCATTCAAATCGAAAATTTGCTTTCTTACAGAAAATTATTAGGCAATTTTTTGAGCATTTATGAACTGCAGGCGATACCAACATGGGATTTGGATGTAATAAATCGCATCAGGCCCTATATAACTGTAGATCAAAAAACACCGGTTTTTCAATCTGTGCAGAAAAGATTACATAATGGAGAGCGTTCGTTATTAATAAGGACGCAACAGGTTTTGGAAAAATCAAAAGGTTATTTATTAGACAGCGATTCAGTAAAAAATTATTATCCCGGGAGTCCGCAAAAAATATTACTTCGTTATAAATACCGGTCAGGAAATTTATTGCAATATGGCGTTACTGCCGAAAAAGATGCTGGCGAACAATTTTTCAAAGGCGCTCAAAAGACCGGATTTGATTTTTACTCCGCACATTTTTTCATAAGGAAATTAGGAATTATAAAATCACTTGCTCTCGGAGATTTTGCAGTGAATATGGGACAGGGTTTAACTCAATGGCAAAGTCTCGCTTTTAATAAAGGAGGCAGTATTATCAATGCGGTAAGACAATCCGAAGTATTGCAGCCATATAATTCTGCAGGAGAAATTAATTTTAGTCGTGGCGCGGGAATCACGTTGCAAAAGAAGAATTGGGAAACAACAGCTTTTATCAGCTATCGAAAATTAGACGGAGGCTTTAATGTCGATACGCTTAATTATGAAGATTATGTTTCCTCGTTGCAGACTTCCGGTTACCACCGTACCTCCAATGAAATTGGCGGAAAGTCGGTTCAGGGAGCGTTCAATTTTGGAGGAAATATTTCTTATTCTGCCGAAAAATTTCACCTGGGAATGAACGCGGTACACTATGATTTTGAGCACACGATCATTAAAGCCGATTATCTATATAACAGGTATGCTTTATCAGGGAGGCATTCAGGAAATTATAGCTTGGATTATAATTTTACCCAAAACAATATGTATTTCTTTGGAGAATTGGCCACTGATGAAGATTTAAATAAGGCGGTTATTTCAGGATTATTAATTAATACCGACTCAAAAGTGTCCATGAGCTTTCTTTACCGGAATATTTCGAAAGCCTATCAATCTTTGTATGGTAATGCTTTTACCGAAAGTACCCACCCTACCAATGAAAGCGGCTTTTATTCGGGAATTACTGTAACGCCCTCTGATTTTTTGCGAATAGATGGCTATGCCGATTTTTATCATTTTCCGTGGCTGAAATATCGAACGGATGCGCCCACCTCCGGGAATGATTATATGATCCAGTTTACCTTTCGGCCAAACAAACAAGTGGAATTGACTTCCCGGTTTCAATACCAAAACAAACCCATCAATTATAATCCGGATGATTTGTATCTGAACCCGGTAGTAGGACGGCCAAAACAGGGATTAAGAACGCAGTTTAATTATAAGATCAGTAAAGAAATTACACTTCGTTCCAGGGTGGAACTTAGCTGGTTTGATAAACACGGAAAAGATCCGCAAAACGGATTCCTGATTTTTACAGATGTGATTTATAAACCATTTTCAAAACCTTTTTCTGGAAATATCCGGTTGTCTTATTTTGAAACCGGTGGATACGACAGCCGGATTTATTCTTTCGAAAATGATATTTTATATGGATATTCTATCCCGGTTTTTTTTGGAAAAGGCTATCGCTATTATTTGAATGGAAGGTATAAGGTAAATAAAAAGCTGTCTCTTTGGGGGAGGTTTGCCCAAACCATTTATAGCGGTCAAAATGAAATGGGAAGCGGACTTGATCTCATAAAGCGAAATAGAAAATCCGAAATTAAACTGGAAATGATTTATAATT
>JBDTHD010000124.1:0-11126 GCA_039937075.1 Ginsengibacter sp.
TTGAGGTATTCCAACTTACATTATCTGTTGAATATTCCCAGGTAGATGGTGCGGCCCAGTTTCCATTTTGATGGCTTCTGTAAAAGGTTTGAACCTGAGAAGCAGTTACATTAAGAGACAGATCATCTATTCGCCAGACTGCCGTATTCTGACCGGCTCCGGCTCCATTATAGCCATAAATGCGAAATGTAACCGATGAACTATTTGAAATTGACCATCCCTTATTTTCATAAAAATACCATTTGGAATCTAAAGGAAAAGAATTGGTTACAATGTCTGAATTATATAAATCCGCTGAGGACCTTATCGAATAGGCTTTAGGACCTGCTCCCGTAGATTTCGATCCAAAATTAATTGCATTAATTGTAAGTGAATATCCCTGCTCTGGTGTTAAGGTAAATTCAAAATACGTACTTGTTGCCTTTTCGAAACCTGCGAAAAGAGCCGCAGCCGACGCGTTGTAATTTCCTGAAGAACCGGTATAACCGGAAGAAGGAGAAGTGCTGGAAATTAGTGTGGTCATCCCATTATTGTTGCCTTGCAATAGTTTAGATGTACTTACATGATTTACATTCTGAGAAGGAAAAGCAGTTTCCTTCCCGTCATCAAAATCCCATTTTGCAATTTGCGCGTCAGCAGAATTGACGGTTAATAAAGTCAGAAGATTCAAAAATACTTTTGATAACCTGAATTTCTTTTGAAAAATAGTTTTAGTTACAAATTTTTTTCCTTCTTTTTGAGAGACAAATAAATTTACCATAGCAATTTAGTTTTGGTTTACAAATTAAACTAAGGACTGTATTATTTATTAGTTTTCGAAAGGGTCAAATAAATATAACCAAACGCCCGGTTATATAATTATCCACAATTATACATTTATTATTTAAAAGAATCACTTAAATAAAAAAATAATTAAGCATTGTCCATTTGTATGGTCTCAATGAACGAAATATCTGTATCTATTGGCCAGATATTAAAAAAGGAAAGCCAATTTTTTTTAGAAATTCCTTGTATCTTAACCGAAAAAAAAATACAATGCCCCTAATTACTTGTCCCAATTGCAAACATAATTTTGAGCCGGAAGACGCCATTGCAAAATCTCTTGAAAAAGAATACCAGGAAAAATTTAATCACGACAGGCAAAGATTATCAGACCAGTTTTCACAAAAAGAAAATGCTTTTCAGCAACAGCAAAAGGAGTTTGAAAAAAAGAAAGAAAAAGAAAATGAATTATTTGCAGAAAGATTAGCGAAAGAAAAATTAAAAATGGAAGAAGATCTTCAGCAAAAACTGCGAAAGTCGATAAGCAATGATTTCGAAAACCAGTTGAAACTTTTGCAGGAAGCTAATAATGATAATGAAGAAAAATTAAAATCAGCCAGGCAAAAAGAATTGGAATTTTTAAAAAAGGAAAAAGACTTAAAAAACAAAGCTGCCGAAATGGAAATTGAGCTGGAGAAAAAACTGGCGCAGGGAAGAGAGCTCTTAACTGAACAAATCAGGAAACAGGAAAAAGAAAAAAACGAAATAAAAGAAACAGAATATTCATTTAAATTCAAAGAACTCGAAAAACAATTGAATGATCAGAAAAAACTGGTTGAGGAAATGAAACGAAAGCAAGACCAGGTTTCGATGCAATTGCAGGGCGAAGTGCAGGAACTGGCACTGGAAGAAATATTGAAAAGCGCATTTCCGTTTGACATAATTTCAGAAATAGGAAAAGGCGTACGAGGCGCTGACTGCATACAGGTAATCAGAAATAATTTTGGACAGGAATGCGGCAAAATCATTTATGAAAGCAAGCGCACGAAAGACTTTGGCGGCGATTGGATTGAAAAATTTAAAACAGACATGCGCAGCACAGGTGCGGATATCGCTGTATTAGTAACCAAATCGATGCCTAAAGATTTGGATTGTTTTGGACTAAAAGAAGGCGTTTGGATTTGTACTTTTTCAGAAGTAAAAGCGCTTGCGAACGTTTTGAGAGACGGAATTATCCGTGTTTACAATTCGTCAAAAAGCCATGAAAACAAAGGCGACAAAATGCATTTGCTTTATGATTACCTCACGAGCAACGAATTTAGTGAGCAGTGGAAAGCTATAAGGGAAGGCTTTGTAGCAATGAAAATGAGCATAATTTCTGAAAGATCAGCCATGGAAAAATTATGGAAAGCAAGGGAGAAACAATTGGAAAAAGTATTGTTGAATGCTGCTCATGTAAAGGGCTCAATAGAAGGAATTTCAGGAATGGACGCCATTGATCTCAGCCTGATTGACGAACAAAATTTATTGGAAGATTAATTAGAAAAGATAGTGAACCAACCTGCCTACCGGCAAAGGCAGGCAAATAACGATGAATTCTAATCCAGTATTGGTAAGGATTGTAGCCGATCAGTTTTTGTAAAATAGGACAGTAAAGAAGAAAAGAATGTGATTCTCATTTCACGAAATAAAAACTTTGTTTACCAAAATGAATTTTAGAAAAATCGCTTAATGATTCGCAGCTTGTGGGTCCGTTGTTTGGTTTCTAAATTTAGAATTCCGTCCGTGTCTATTTTATCAATTCTTACTTTCCCTGCAGAATGAATAATTTCATTTTCATTTAATAAAACGCCGACATGAATAATTCTTCCTTCTTCATTATCAAAAAACGCAAGATCACCACAACGCGCTTCCTGTAAAAAATTTATCAAAGTGCCCTGTTCAGCTTGCTGCCATGCGTCTCTTGGTAAATTAATATTTAAAAATTTGTAGACCATTTGCGCATAGCCGCTGCAATCAATTCCAAAAACAGACCTTCCTCCCCATAAATACGAAGTATTTAAAAATTTAAAAGCAATTTGTTTTATAAGCTTTGGTGCAATTTTTATCTCTTCAGGGTCCCAGGATTTACCTTTAAAATGGACAGAATTTTTTCGCCAGAAAGCCATGCCGTTTTTAAACGCACTTAGTGAACTTCCCATTGGCACCTGCATATTATGGCCGTTAAAATCCACTTCATTTACCCAGTCGGAAGTAAGGTCTTTATCAGGTTTAAGAAATGTCTCCTCGTCAATTTCAACAACGTGGCTTTGTTGAACCCAAGCCTCGTAGCCATCATAACGCAACTGAATTTTTAGCCAATCTTTATTTTTTTCGAGGATGAAAGATTTTTCACCAAACAATTGCTGAGACACCATTTCAGACTTGTGCGAAGGTTCTGCCCTCATTGGGCTTACCGGCACACAACACACCATATATTCCATAAATCAATTACTTTTTGCAAAGGTAACTTATGGAAATTTATTAAGTTTACATCTTACTAAAAAAGAAGAAAAATTTGCAACCGGAAAAATACAACCATATTACCGACGCGGAATTGCTGCAAAATTTCGATAACGATCACGATAATAAATGGTTGGGAATTTTACTTCCAAGGTATACTTTGTTGTTGCTGGGTGTTTGCATGAAATATTTAAAAGATGAAGAAGAAGCGCGCGATTGTGTTCAGCAAATTTTTTTAAAGGTCATCAATGAGTTGCGCAAATACAAAGTAGACTACTTTAAAAGTTGGATTTATATGATTGCAAAGAATCATTGTCTCATGAAATTACGCGATCATAAAAATAAAATGGTACAACTGAGTGACCAGGTAGCTGCGACATTCAACCTTGAAACAGATAAAATAAGTATGGTTGAAAAGGATCTTCTTTTACAAAAAATGGAGGTAGCAATTAATAATTTAAATGTCGAACAGCAACAATGTGTCAAATTATTTTACCTTGAAAAAAAATCTTATTCGGCCGTGGCTGAAATTACGGGGTTTACGATGATGCAGGTAAAAAGCTATTTACAAAACGGGAAAAGAAATTTAAAATTACTGATGGAAAGCTGAAGAAAAAATGAGTGATGATTTATTAAACATATTATCCAACAGCAATAAAGACATTGACAATCAAAAGTTGATGGATTATCTGAGCGATAAACTTTCGGCAGAGGAGAAACATGAATTTGAAAAAACACTTTTGGATTCTGACCTGGAAAGTGACGCAGTAGAAGGACTAAGTCAATTTAAAAATAAAAAAGATCCCGTGGTTTTTGCGGAACAGCTCAATCAGGCTTTACAAAAGCAATTACAAAAAAAGAAAGCTGCCAAGGCCAAACGAAAGCTTAAAGAATTTCGTTGGCTTTATGTAGCAATCGGATTAATTATCATTTTTATCCTTATCGCCTTTGTAATAATATCAAAATTTTTGAAATAATTTTATCGGCATTAATGGGTAACTAACCTCGCTCCTTCAACTTCGTTATTGCTGGTATCAACAATAATTTTTTCAGTGAAAGCAGTAGATAAAGAAAGTCCTACATAATCGGGAGCAACAGGAAATTCTTTATAACTTCTTTCTACCAAAACCAGGGTTTGTATTTTTTTTGGATAAAATTCAAGAAACGGTTTTAAAGCATACAATAAAGTTTTTCCACTGTTCGCCACATCATCCGTCACAATGACAATTTTATCATCAAAATTTATTTTTTCAGAGAGAGAAATATTTTGTGGATTTTTTTTATCCAGCGTGATTTCAATTTGGCTGATTTTTCCTTTAAAAATATCCTGCAAAAATGAAAGCAATATTCGGGCGATAATGCTTCCGTTCTCCTTAATGCCCGCAAGAATTATTTCCTTTTCATTTATATTTCGCTCGACGATTTCATACGCCATCCGTTGCAATTTTCTGTAAGCAATTTCTTTAGAAAGAATAAGATGAGAAGCCATAATAAAACACAATTTTTAGAAAGGCAATTTACAAATTTTAGTACCAATACCTCTTCGCATATTTGTTTATCTTAGCATTTATCATTCTTATATGCAATTAGTACAACAAATATTATTTATCATCCTCGCTGGTTTTGCGGTATATGTCTTCTGGATAAAAGTTCAGGAGATAAGAGCTAATATTAAACTGGGCAAAGATGAAAATCTCACAGATAATAAAAGCCAACGGTGGACAAATGTATTATTATTGGCTTTGGGACAAAAAAAAATGTTTCGCTACCCACTGGTCGGTGTCATGCATTTTGTAATCTACGCAGGTTTCGTAATTATAAATATCGAAATCTTAGAAATTATTTTGGACGGATTATTTGGCACCCACAGAATGTTTGCCAATACGCTCGGCGCATTTTACACTTTTGTGATTGATTTTTTTGAGATACTGGCAATCGGGGTTTTATTGGCGTGCGTCCTTTTTTTGATTAGAAGAAATATTTTAAAACTTAGACGTTTCATTTCTCACGAGCTTGACGGCTGGCCACGAACAGACGCAAATTTGATTTTGATTATTGAAATTATTTTGATGAGTTTGTTACTTACCATGAATTCAGCAGACAGGGCTTTGCAATTGCAGGGAAATCCTCATTATGCTAATCATGGAAGTTTTATTTTGTCAGGATGGATAGCACAATATATGGTTCATCTAAAACCTATGACTTTGGTTGCCATCGAGCGAACCGCCTGGTGGCTGCATATTACAGGAATTTTGGCATTTCTGAATTATCTTCCTTACAGTAAACATTTTCATATTTTATTGGCATTCCCGAATACCTATTATAACCGCCTTTTACCAAAGGGCGAAATGAAAAATATGAAGAATGTAGAACGGGAAGTAGAATATATGTTTAAGCCAGAATTGGCACCTTCTAACAGTGATGCACAAACGCAGGAACAGCAAAAATTTGGAGTAAAAGATATATTTGATATGAGCTGGAAGAATTTATTAGATGCTTATACCTGTACAGAGTGCGGAAGATGTACTGCAGCCTGTCCAGCAAACCAAACCGGCAAATTATTAAGTCCACGAAAAATAATGATGGACACGCGCGACAGAATGCATGATGTAAGAGAAAATATTAAAGAAAATGGAAGTTTTAAAGATGACGGGAAAACGCTTGTCCACGATTATATCACCGTGGAAGAATTAAGAGCCTGCACCTCCTGCAACGCCTGCGTAGAAGAATGCCCCGTGAGTATAAATCCGTTGGATATTATTTTTTCTCTAAGGCGTGCTTTAATCATGGAAGAAAGTAATGCGCCGGCAGAATGGAACGCTATGTTCAGCAATATTGAAAATAATTTTGCGCCATGGAAATTTAGTCCTGATGATAGGGATAAATGGGCGAGGGAAATGGATGATCAGTTATGAGTAATCAATTATAAAATACAAGTTATGAGTTATCAGTTACAAGTGATAATAATTTTGATATTGCAATTCCCAATTACTGATATCCTTTTATTTTTTACTTGTCACTTTCTACTTTCTTTTCCAGCAATTCAATACGGTTTCCAAAAGGATCAAAAAAAGAAAAACGATCCTGGCCGGGAATTTGAATTTCTTCTTTAATTTTAATATTATTTCTTTCCAAAATTCCTCTAGCCTCAAGCAAATCTTCAACCTCAAATGCCGGATGCCGCTTGGATTTATTAATCTCATTTTCTGTACCGATATGAAATTGAATATCGGCGAGCTGGTACCAAAGGCCTCCGTTTGCGATTAGATCTTTTGGTTTCGGAATCTCCACAAGCCCAATAATGTCCGTATAAAATTTTCTTGCTTCATCCTCTTTTCCGATGGGAATACAGATTTGTAAATGATTTAAACGTTTAAAATTGATCATTCATTACAATTAAAAAACTCTTTATTTTAAAATAAAAATCTTTAATATTTGTGTGTTTACTGTTTTGTAAAACTGGTCAATTTAAAACTATCCCCATCAAATAATCCTTTGTCACTCAATTTTAAATGAGGAATAACCAGCAGCGCCATAAATGATAATGTCATAAAAGGAGCCGCTAAAGCTGAACCCATTTCTTTTGCCGCGGTATCAATGCTGGTGTATTTTTCAGCCACTTGATATCCATCTTCATTACTCATTAGTCCTGCAACAGGCAAAGGCAAAACCTGGTTAAAAGACGAATCATTATTATCGGCTACACTAACGCCACCCTTTTTTTCAATCACCAAATTTATAGCATCACAAATACTTTCATCATCCACGCCCACCGCAATAATATTATGGCTGTCATGTGCTACGGAAGAAGCAATTGCTCCTCTTTTAAATCCAAAACCTTTAATAAATGCTTTGGCAATGGGAGCATCTTTATAACGATTAACTACCACCAATTTTAAAATATCTTTTTCAGTATCGCTTACATAAAATCCATTTTTTTCTTTTGGATTTTTAACCAGTTTATTGGTAATTAATTGCCCATCCAAAGCCTCAATAATTCCATCAGAAAAATCTGAAATTTTAATTTTCAAATCTTCGGCTTTTTTCTTTTTGCAATTAAAATTATTGATAACAAAAGCGACACGTGGTTTGATTTCAGATTTGCCATTTTCAGCAACCTTTTCTCCATTTATATAAGTTGCCTGAACTTTAAAATTCTTTAAATCTTCGACAAGAATAAAATCAGCATTGTCGCCGGATTTTAATAATCCCACTTCCATTTTATAATGTTTTGCAGGATTAATACAAGCAGCTTTCAGCACTTTAAAAACATCAATCCCTTTTGCCACGGCTCTTTTGCAAAGTTCGTTAATATGGCCTTTTACCAAACTATCCGGATGTTTGTCATCGCTGCAAAACATGATTTCATCTTCAAAATCATTTAGCAAATTAATCAATGCTTCAAAGTTTTTCGCGGCGCTTCCTTCACGAATTAAAATTTTCATTCCATATTTTAATTTATCCATCGCTTCTTCCTCTGTAAAACATTCATGGTCAGTGCTAATTCCGGCATCGATATATTTCTTTGCATCTTTTCCGCGTAAGCCTGGCGCATGGCCATCTACAGGTTTGTTATATTTTTTTGCGGAATTAATTTTCGCGAAGACTTCTTCATCATTATTTAAAACGCCCGGAAAATTCATCATTTCACTCAAATAATGAATATCATTTTTTGATAAAAGCGCATCCACTGAATTGGCATCCAAAGCAGCACCGGCGGTTTCAAAAATTGTAGCAGGCACGCAACTAGGCGCGCCAAAATGAAACTTAAACGGAACCGTTTTCCCATTTTCGATCATATATTCAACTCCTTCGATTCCACAAACATTCGCAATTTCATGAGGATCGCTAACAGTAGCCACCGTTCCGTGAACAACAGCTATTTTGGCAAACTCAGATGGAACCAACATGGAACTTTCGATATGTACATGAGAATCAATAAAGCCGGGCAATACAAAAGGAAAATCGCTTTGAGTATCTCCAATTTTTTCAACAGATTTTATTTTTTGATTCTCAATAATTATTTCCCCGAAAAATATTTCTTTCGCTTCTATATTGACAATATTTCCTTTTATTTTAAAATTCATTTATACATTTTAGAATGATTTGTCTGCAAAATATTTTTCTTCCAAAAACTGGTAGGTATTGTAGATATCATTATAAAAAACGATGTTGTCATTTTTCGCCTCACAGGTAAAATATTCTATATAAAGCGGCAAACGTTTTTTTACCATAATGGTTTTGCGGTCTTGGTTAGCAATCCATGTTTTTATTGAATCTGTATTGTAAGAAATTCTGTGACCTGCTTTAGTAGCAAGGCTGTCACTTTTGGCAATATAAAATGCAATTTGTTCCCATTTCTGAACCCTAACGCAACCGTGACTTAACGCCCTGTTTGAATTACCAAATAAATAACGTTGGTTAGTATCGTGTAAATAAACACTGTAAGGATTATTAAAATTAAATTTAAAAATACCAAGCGCGTTGTCATCCCCGCTTCCCTGTACTATTTTCCAAGGAATTCCATTTTTATATTTTGCCCATTTTACCGAATAAGGATCTACTGTTTGGCCATGATAATCGACCAGGCTGAAACCCTTGCTGGCTAGGTATCCTGGGTTGATTTTTAAGGCTGGCAAAATGTCTTTCTTAATAATACTTTCCGGAATAGTCCAGTTAGGAAAAGTTACCATATTTGATATCGCTGACGTAAGAAGTGGCGTGGGAGTGGCTGGTTTTCCAACAATCACTTTTGATTCAAGAATAATTGAATCATTGTCTACTAATTTTAAATAGAAAGCAGGAATATTAACCCACAAATAACTTTCGGGAAGCGTCGGAAGAGCTTTATAACGGTCAAGCGTAACCGCAATTATCCTGAATTTTTCATAATCAGAAGAATTCAATTCGCGTACCGTTCCTTCGCCAGGTTTTCCATCTGCTTTAAGCTTATGTTTTGCCTGGTATTTTTTTACTTCGTTACTAATAACGGCTGAATCGGGATTTTCGTCGGCATCTTTTCCAATACCCGATTGCATCAGTCTTTTATGAAGATTTTTATAAAACTGCAATGTATCAATGTAAGGAAAATCAATATACTGATACTTTTCAGTATCCATGTTATCTACAAAACCCGGAAGCAACGCTTTTAAAGAAGAGTAAAAACTACTTTTAGGTTCTACACTTTCCAGTGTTTTAGTCAAACTATCGGATGTAATTGCCTCTTTAAATTTGGGAATAAAAAAAGATTCTGCAGCATTTTTTCTTGAAATAATTGAAACACTATCATCAATTAACCGGCCTTCTTTTAAATCTTTCAAAGTATTAAAAAAAGCATCAGTAAGCATCAGGTCTGCTTTTGTCCAGGCCACAGCATCCATCCTGGTTAGCGAGTCCGCTTCAATTTTTAGACGCAATTTTTGCAATTCATTAAAATGATAATCTTCCGGGTAAAGGCCATAATATTTTGACTTCTTAATAAATTCGTACATGGAATCGGCAACAGGTTTCCATCTTTCTGCTGTACTCCAAACACCTTTAAAATCACTGTTGGTGTAAAAAGTATTTACCAGTTTAAATTGCGACAATTGGACAGAATCGTTGATCTTTCCATTAGAGGTAGTTGCAAAATCCAATACTGATTTTATATTATCAGAAATTTGGTCGTCCATCTTTTCAGGCGCTTTCACAATCTCTTTTTCTTTTATCGTTTTGTGGTTGTTGCATTGATAGCAACAAAAAATTAATAACAGAAATAAAACTATTTTTATGAACTTCAATTTATGAGGCATTGGCCGTTTAACTTTTAAATCTTTAAATTATGGTCAGGGGTTTTAAAACAGCGTACCGTGTAAAAATCGCTCTTCTAATCTTTTTAATCATTTTTACAATGTTCGACATGGTTTCAGCTCAATCAAAAATAGTTAATAAGTATGGATTGACTATTATTAATAGCACGAAAATTTTGAAAAAAGAAATAGATTCTAACGCGCAAAATAAAATGATTGATCTTAAACTAGCAATACCTAAAATAATGTTAGATTTAAAATACGCTACTGCTGAAAACTTTATGCATCAGAAATTATATCCGCCAGTTCGTACCACTTTCTTAAGAAAACCCGCAGCTGACAATCTAAAAAAGGCAGTTAGCGAGCTTAAAAAGCAAAACCTCGGGGTCAAAATTTTTGACGCATATCGCCCTTATTCTATCACAGAAAAAATGTGGGAAAAAGTAAAAGATGACAGGTACGCTGCCAACCCCAGTACCGGAAGTGGACACAACCGCGGAACAGCCGTGGATTTAACTTTAATTAATTTAAAAACCGGAAAAGAACTTCCAATGGGAACTGGCTTTGATAATTTCAGCGATACGGCACATCCTGGATTTACGAACCTACCGGCTGGAATTTTACAGAACCGGGAAATCCTAAAAGATGTTATGGAAAAATCTGGTTTTAAACAATTGAGTACAGAATGGTGGCACTTTTATCTTCCTAATTCTTCTGCATTCCAGTTATTGGATGTGTCCTTCGCAGACCTGGAGAAAATGGACAGAAAGAAAAATTAGATTTTTAATTTTTCTTGTAATTTTTCAACCATCAGCATCGTTGCGGGGCAGAATTCAATATTTTGATTGTGAATGTATAAATAATCCGACGCCGGACGCCTATGAAAATGTGGGAAATCTGCACAGTCTGCGGGTCTTACTTCATAAATGGAACACATGTTCGTTTTCAAATCCAGGAACTGGCATGGCTGCGTTTTATTCATCCATTCGTTTCCTCTTTTATCGCGATACAGCCATTTTTCCTTAAAATCTTTGGGCCTCATGCCGAGATGAAGTGAAATCCTTTTTATATCTG
>JBDTHD010000125.1:0-11803 GCA_039937075.1 Ginsengibacter sp.
TTACCCACCATGCTCTGATCCTGGTAATATCCGTATGCTGAACCATGCATCTCGTTGGTTCCACTGCGGGTTACGGCATTCATTCCACCCCCGGTAAATCCACCTTGCGTAACATCGTAAGGAGATAAGATGACCTGTAATTGTGAAATGGCATCGAATGGAATAGGATTGATACCGGCCTGGCCTCCATTCGTTCCATTACTTGACAATCCAAATATGTCAGTTGAATTGGCGCCATCAATAGAAAACTGGTTATACCTTGTACTTTGACCCCCAAAACTAATACCCAAAGGCGATCCATCTGTACTGCTCGAACGTACCTGGGCAATAGGACTTAGCCTGGCGAAGTCATTGATATTGCGGGTAATAGTTGGTAGTAAATCCATTTCTGTACGATCCACTGAAATAGAAGTTCCAGTCAAACTTTTACTTATTAAAGAATTTTTTCTCATAACAACATTTACATCTGCCAAACTTTCGGCGCCGCTAACCAATGTTGGTGTTAATTTTGTTGCGTCTCCCAATTGTAAATTGATTCCTTTATACTCCAGAGGTTGGTAACCTACAAAAGTTACTGTTATTGTATAAGGTCCGCCGACTCTCATATTCGGAATGGTAAAATTTCCACCGGAACGTGAAATGGTTCCGTAAGATGTTCCAGATGGCGTGTGAATAGCTTTGATAGAAGCTCCTTCCAAAGGTTCACCTTTATCCGACTTCACAATACCTGTAATACTGCTTGATGTTACCTGCGCGTTCGCCATGAACGGAAACAAAAAAGCAGTAAATACTAATGTTAAAACTCGTTTTAATTTCATATTATCTTGATTTTGCCGCAAAGAAAGTAAAAATTACTTTAAAAGCGATTAAGTTTTTATTAACAAATTCAAGGCAAGTTTTGATAACTTTTCGCTGCACCATCTTGTTAACAAGTTATTCAGAAACCTTCACCAATAGTGAAAAATGGAAATTGTAATTATAAGTTTGTTTACTGTACCGGATTGATTTACAGTTTTTTAAAATGAAACTTTTAAGCTGAAAAAGCACAAACGATTGGGGCGAAAAATATTTTCTGAAATGGAGTTTCTATTGGGAACGTTTTACATCTTTAAAATCATTAGTGATGGTAGCCGCAACTATTCCGGTGGTATCCTTGCCTCGGGATTTCATGTAAACATGAAATTGGCAGATGTAAGTTCCTTTTTTTGCGTCGGGGAAATAGGTGACATCCTGCACTTTAAATTGAATTCCTTTTTGTAAAGTTGTGTCGAGGAAATTAGAAATGGTTTCCTTCAATTTATCCTGCAGCGCAGTTCCGGTCAATACTTTTGGTTTGCATCCGGCAAGCAGCGAAAAAAATAAGAGAAAAAAGAAAAAGTATTTCATGCTATTTTTTTGGGGTAAAGATAATTAATGCAACATTATATTTTAATAGTAAACCAACAAATAAGAACGATTTCTGTTTTCTTACCTTATTAAAGTTACCGTTCCTTTATATATATTTTTTTGCCTTTTGGTATCTATAATATAAACATACACACCTGTCGGCAACGGCTCGCCTTTAAAAGTCCCGTCCCATGGCTGCTGGTACCCTTGTGAATGAAATACCAACTGCCCGAAACGATTAAAGACCTTTACATCACATTTTACATATAAATCTAAATAACGAATTCCCCATGTATCATTCAAACCGTCATGGTTAGGCGTAAAAGCATTGGGTATTTCTGGTTCGGGTAATATTTTTACTGCTACGTCTGAACTGTCTTTGCAACCGCCTGCTCCTGTTGCGGTAAGTGTATAAACGATATCATCTAAAGGGGTAGAAGTAGGCTGAAGAATAGTTTCATTATTAAGGTATAAAGCCGGGTACCAAATAAATTCTAAATCACTTCCGGAAGCGGTTGCCTGGATTTGACCAGATTCACCTTTTAATAAATATAGATCCAGGCCTGCATTCACGTTGGGGGAAGGAATAATTGTTAGCTGCTGAGAGCCAGAATCCACGCAATTATTTGCCGCAGCAAATGTGTAAATAATAGTAGCTGTTCCTTCGCCTGCCATCTTTGGGTTAAACAAACCATTATCTGAAACGCCTGTTCCCGAATAAGAAAAATTTCCCTGGAAACCAGTGACAGTCGCATAAGGCATGATGGAAAATGGCATAGAATTATCGCATACAGCCGCAATAGGTGTGTATTGAATTTGAGGCGCACGAAGGACTTTGACTGTTTCAGTTAAAACGTTCTGACAAGAAATGCCTGAAAAAGCCACCATCTTTACGGTAAAGAAAGAATCTGCTGAAGTAATCGGAGGCGGATAATGATGGCTATATATTTTACCGGGATATGGTTCTTCATCTACTGTAGAAATGCCGGTGGAATCTCCCCAAAAAAATTGGAGTTTCGTAATCGAACCAAAATCAACTGAAGATTGGTTGCTCAACTGAACGGCCTTATTACTGCACAAAGTTGATCCATTTACCACATCAAAAACGGCTTTCGGAAATGCTCCGTTTACTGTAAATATTTTTGTGGTACTGTCGGTACAACCTTTGCTGTTGCTTACTTTTAAACCTACAGTATAATTCTCTGCCGCGGAATAATGATGTGAAGGATTTTGGGCTGAAGAAGTGTTCGGATTGGAAGGTATAGAATTTGGATCGCCAAAATTCCAGGTGTAAGAAAACGGTAAAGTACTGTTGTCATTTGTATAACTGCTATCGGTAAATTGAGCCGATGCATCGTGCAGGCAAATTTCAGGCGTAATGAAATTGATTATTGGTTCAGGATATACTTTTATTTTCACACTATCTATGGAAGCGCAACCGGGATTACTTTTGAAAGCGGTATGTACATAATAAGTATGCACTTGTGAACTGGCTGAGTCGTTGGTTAATTGTACCAATGTTGAAGAAGCACTGGTGTCGCTTAATCCTTTTGCAGGAAACCATGAATAAGTATAATTTGGATTGGCTTCGCCCCCAATTGAGACCGTATCATTTGGGCAAATAGCAGCAGAATTCCCCGCATAAGAAGGTGGCATTTCCGTATATATTACTACATTTTTTATAGATTGATTATCATTGTATCCCCCGGTGCTGGCAGTAAAGCCCAGGTAACCTGTAAAATTAAATAGCTGGAAACCACTTACTAATAAACTGTCGTTTACAAATACTTGTATATTTCCTTTGTCATAAGTAATTTCAGCATGGTTGTAATTGGGCGAACGGATAAAAGATAATTTACCACTTGAATTAAATGCTGTAGGCCCCTGTCCGCATTCATCATAACCTTTCCCCCAGCGTAGCTCCACTTTTGGCATATCGTCATGAACCGTATTGGGATCATAAGGAATGCAATTGTTCCAGGTATCAAAACAAACTTTCAAACCATTAGCAGTTGCAGGAATGCCTAAGCCACCGCCAACAACAAAACCAGAAGGTGGCACATCGAGGAAACAAAAGGCAAGTCCGTCTGCTCCTGTGCCATCGTAAAGCCTAAAATCAAATTCTGCCTTCCAATGGCTGCAAATCGAAAGATTAATTGGCTGTTGAAAAAATACTGCACCGCTGGGTTGGTTAAAAGGGCATACATTTAGCTCAGTATATCCGGAGTCAGCGATATTAGCTAACCTGGCGGCTCCCAGCAAGTTCCAGCCCGAAGTATTCATTGGAGTACCTTTTAATTGCGCAAAAATATAATTCTGCCCAACGGTGCGATTCGAGAAGATGAAAAGCGATACAAAAACTATTAGCTTTCTTATAAAATATTTATATTGACGAAAGCCCATAAAATCAATTAACAAAAACCGGAAAATAATATACATGTAATTAATCTCAAGGATAAATTATAAAAGATTTGTAAACAGTAAAGCAATAAATTTCTCTTATTCTTATTTGCTAATCTGCTTTAATAATAGTAAAATCTTTTCTCAATTTTATATCTGATGACGAAGCGCCAATCCTCACTTCAAATTCTCCCGGCTCTACGGTCCAGTTCATATTCCTGTCTAATATTTGCAAATCTTCCGGATGCAAAGTGAAATGTACGGTTTTGGTTTCTCCGGGATTTAGCGGAACTCTTTCAAAGCCTCTTAATTGTGAATCATAAACCGTAACACTCGATACTTTTTGTTTTAAATACAATTCTACTATTTCATCGCCTTTTCGTGTACCTGTGTTCGTTACATCCACACTTGCCTGTATATCGCCGTTTTGTTTTTGTGTAGTTGGAGTTACTACTAAATTGCTGTAATTAAATGTCGTATAGCTTAAGCCATAACCAAACGGGTATAATGGCCCGTTTACGCGTGTATTACCATAACCAAAACTTCCGTTATTCTGGTCAGCCTGCGAGCCGGGCTTGAAAGGAAAATTCAATTCAATTTGTCCCACGGTTTTAGGAAAAGTCATTGACAATTTCCCTCCGGGATTATAATCTCCAAACAAGGTTTGTGCAATCGCTTTCCCTCCGTATTGATTAGGAAACCATGCTTCTAAAATGGCAGGAACGTATTTATTGGCCCAGTTTATAGTTAGCGGTTGCCCGTTTATCAAAACTAACACGACTGGTTTTCCCGTTGCGTACAAAGCTTCCAGCAATTGTTCCTGCCTGCCCGGCAAATCCAACCCGGAACGGGAAAGTCCTTCGCCCACGCGGGCTACATCTTCGCCCAGAACGGCAATGATGACATCGTTCTTTTTCGCTTCTTCGACTGCTTCGTCTATGCCTGACTGTTCGGTTGCGGTAAGCGGCGTATGAATAATTTCGCTTTCAGGCCAGGTACTGTCAACTACTTCACAACCTTGCAGATAATTTACTGTAACATTTTTTCCCAGGTATTCTTTTATTCCGTCCAATACAGAAGTTACTTTGATATGGTTGGGTCCGTAGCGGCTGATGGCATAATTGGTTTCTGCAGCAAGAGGGCCTGTGATAAAAACTTTTTTCAATTTGTTTTTATCCAAAGGCAAAGCCTGGTTATCATTTTTCAGAAGCACCAAAGATTCTTTTTCCATTTGCATTACAAAATCTTCATGATGAGCAGTGCCGACAATATTGTCAGCGGCTTTTACATCTTTTACATAAGGATGGTCAAAAAGTCCCAGCCTGAATTTTACGCGCAATACATCCGCCACACGACTATTAATCGTTTCCATATTGATGCTCCCATCTTTTATCAATTCTCTCAGCGGTAAAATATATTCTTTTGGCGGATCAAAATTGGTGTGAACATTCAAACCTGCTTCTACAACTTGTTTTATGGCATCTTTTAAATCTGCCGCCACATGATGTTTGCTAAACACATATTCCACCGCCTGGCTGTCGCTCACCACATATCCGTTAAAGCCAAAAGCTTCGCGCAGCAATTCAGTAAGAAAATAATAGCTCGCAATTATCGGAACACCATCCCAATCGTTATAGCTCGCCATTACGCCCATTGGATGCGCTTTTTCAATTACTTTTTTAAAAGGATATAAAAACATTTCATTCAGTTCACGTGGCGCCACATGCGGATCGGTTCTTGCATTTCCATCGCGGCCACCTTTGGGCACGCTATATACTGCAAAATGTTTTATCGTTGCCGCCACGCCTTCGCTTTGAATGCCATCTACCATCTGAATGCCCAATTCAGAAATCAGGTAAGGGTCTTCTCCATAGGTTTCTACAACTCTTCCCCAGCGTGGATCACGGCTTACATCTAAAATGGGTGCATAAATATTAGTATATCCCAAAGCTTTGGCTTCGGTGCCTTCAATCTGGCCTGCTTCAAACACCATTTTTCTGTCCCAAGTGCTTCCGATGCTTATCGGCGCGGGCAATGGTGTGGCCCTGTCATGATTTAAACCGTGAACGCCTTCGTTGGTGAAGTCAACAGGTATGCCTAAACGCGTTTGTTCTATAAACCATTTTTGTATTTCGTTGATGGCAGCCGCATGGTTGGATGGAGGGTAAGTAAGATTGTTGGAATAATATCTTTGCGGCCCGTTGATTACGCCGTTCAGTTGTTCATCAATATTGGCGATGCCATCTTTCCAGATTTCATTTTTCCATTCCGGAGTGGGTAGGCTGTCTTTCAGCACTCTTTTATAACCGTACAAAGTAGCCATCTGGCAGGTCTTTTCATTTACATTCATTTGCGATAAAAGATCCTGCACTCTTTTTTCTATGGGCTGATGCTGGTCTTCAAAAATATCCATTTTCCCGTTTTTATTAAAATCAATCCAGCCGTCGTGATAGATATTTATTTGTGCATGGAGCGATTCAAAAGAAAATAAAGAACCCATAAAAACAAGGAGGTAAATAAACTGGCCTTTGCGGTTCATAAAAAATTAAAATTGCGAAAACAACAAATTTGAATACGTTTTTGTAAGTTATTTTCAGGTGAGATTTTAGAAAAACAAACTTAATGCAAATTGTGTTATTCACGATTTTTTCCCACCAGCTATTTAATTCAACAATTGTTTAAATTGAAAAAATCAATCAATGTTATTTTTTCCAAAAATTGACATCGTACATTATTCCAAAAGAAAACACAGCACGGTAACTTTTTTTATCGAAAGAAAAAATGGAAGGTCGGTAAGTGATGACAAATGAACTAGATTCGGACGCCAAAAATTCAGCGCCGGCCGTCAAGCCGATTGTTGCATCCATTCTATCAACTTTGGGAAATGGCGGAATATCTGTATATAAATGGAAACGGTATGCAGTACAATTTAACCCTCCGATCAAAGCAACATCCGATAAAACATTGTGATGAATGGTTGCTTCAAAAATGTTGACGTTGATATTGGGGTTACCGCCTTTCGTAGCAAACAGAGATTTGTTCAACGATGGATTTTCGTATTCCAACGAAAACTTATTTTGATTTTCTTTGTAAAAGAAAGCGAATCCTGCTCCCAGATATCCTGTTTGATTGCTATTTTCCCACTCGCCATTCGTACTGTATTTGTAGAAGCTTGCATTATTTATCAATGGCAATGAAATACTTATGCCGGCAGATTGATTTGAGTTGCTTTTTTGCGCTTGAACAACCGAAAAACAAAAAAGAGCGCTTAGCAGATAAATTAGTTTTTTCATAAAAATAGTTCCATCAAATTTTAAAGGTAATAGTAAACCAATAAATAAGTCACAATCTTATTTTAGCGTCTGGCATTTTGACGGTTTTTATTTGCAAATGATAAAAAACAATTGAGGAATAAAATTTGAGATACACATGGAAACATTTGAAGAACGACTAAAATATTCCCAGTGTGGTAAATAAAAATCGTGTTCTTCAGTTAATTTTAAAGAAAATAAAAAGATATGGAAACAGTGAAAAAAGTAGTGGTAGTCGGAGGAGGTTTTGGAGGAATTAATTTGGTAAAAAAAATATGGGATGACAAAAAATTTGAGGTAACGATGGTTGACCTGCATAATTATCATTTTTTCCCGCCGTTGCTTTACCAGGTGGCTACGGCTTTTATTGAGCCATCTAATATTAGCTATCCGTTTCGCAGAATGTTTGAAGGAAAAAATAATATGCGCTTCCATTATGGCGCTCTTCAAAAAGTAAATCCCGAAAACAACACAATCGAAACCAGCACTGGTATTCTCGAGTACGATTATCTCGTTCTCGCCATCGGAACAGAAACCAATTATTTTGGGATGGAGAATGTGGAGAAAAATTCTTTACCGATGAAGTCAATCGAGGATGCGATAAATCTTCGAAACCATATTTTACTGAATATGGAAAAGGCGGCGATTACTGATGATCCAAAGGAGAAAGAAAGGCACCTGAATATTGTAATAGCCGGTGGCGGACCGTCTGGCGTTGAATTAGCGGGGATGCTTGCCGAAATGGGACAAACAATTGTAAGGAAAGAATACCCGGAAATTAAACGTGGCAATTCAAGAATTCACTTGATAGATGCTTCGCCACATCTCCTCGGACCGATGAGCAAAAAAGCACAGGAATCGGCGTTTAAAGTCTTGAGCGATTTGGGTGTTCAGATTGAATTAAAAACGACGGTAAAAGATTATGTCGATGGACACGTGGTGATGGCAAACGGGCAAACTATCCCGACTGATTCTTTAATCTGGGCGTCGGGCGTGGTGGCGCGGCAAGTACCAGGTTTGGCGCCGGAACAATTAGGCCGTGGAAGAAGGATTTTGGTGGATGAACACAACAAAGTAAAAAACTCAAAAAATATTTTTGCTATTGGCGATTTGTGCTTTCAAACTACAGATAAAAATTACCCTGACGGACATCCGCAACTGGCGCAGGTTGCGATCCAGCAAGGAGCGCTTCTTGGCGAAAATTTAAAGCGAATGGAAACGAATGAAGCGCTGAAATCTTTTAGTTATAACAACAAAGGCAGCATGGCGATAATTTCAAAATATGAAGCCGTTGCCGATCTTCCGAAAGTATCATTCACCGGTTTTTTTGCGTGGCTCATCTGGCTTTTTGTTCATATTATTCCTTTGGTTGGTTTTAGAAATAAAGTAAAATTAGCCTTCAGCTGGTTCTGGTCTTTTATTACCAATAACCCCACTTTACGATTAATTATCAGGCCTAAAAATCAACCGGGGAGTTATTAATTTTTAAAAGAAATAAAATGAAAGCAGCAATAATTAATGAGTTTGGATCTCCGGATGTTTTAAAAATAATCGATATTCAAAAGCCGGTTCCAACAGACGATGAAGTATTAATAAAAGTAAAATTTACAGGGATTAATCCTGTAGATACCAAAGTAAGAGCTGGCACCAGCGGCATGTCCAAGCATTTACAATTTCCGGCAATATTGGGTTGGGATGTTAGCGGAATTATTGAAGTTGTTGGAAAGAATGTTTCGTCTTTCAAAATTGGAGATGAAGTATTTGGTTGTATTGGTTTCCCCGGTTTGGGTAAAACGTATGCTGAATTTGCGGTTGCCGATCCCAAACTATTGACTAAAAAAACTTTACACATTTCGTTTCAAGATGCTGCTGCTGTTCCGATGGCTGGCTTAACGGCCTACCAGGCAATTAATGATCATTTGAAAGTATCAGAAGGAGAGAAAATTTTAATCCAGGCGGCCGCAGGTGGCGTCGGCCATTTGGCGCTTCAGTTTGCAAAAATGAATGGCGCTTTTGTTGCAGGAACTGCGTCAGAAAAAAATGAAAGTTTTTTAAAGTCAATTGGTGTAGATCAGTTTATTGATTACAAAAAAGAAAAGTTCGAAGATGTTTTTAAAAAGCCTGATGCCGTGTTGGATGCAATGGGCGGCGAGGTTCTATATCGTTCTATTAACTCTATGAAACGCGGTGGCAGAGTTGTTTGTCTTCCATCATCAACTAAAAATGATCCGAAAGCGATAGAACTTGCGCAACAAAATAATGTAGAATTAATATGGCCGATGATGCATCCTGACGGAGAAGAAATGGAATTATTTGCCCGTTTACTGGAAGAAAAAAAACTCAAGATAAAAATTGATACAATTTTTACGCTTGATAAAATATCAAATGCGCATAAAGCAATTGAAACCCATAACACAAATGGAAAAATTGTTGTGAAAATCGGATAGAATAAACGTATATTTCGCGCTTAAAAAAGTGACAAGCATATAATCTTAAATGTTTTTTTATTTGGAAACTCATTAAATAAATAGGTTTCCATTTATGCAGCGCAAGTAAACATTAATGACATTAGCAACCATAAGGCAGGCTTTAAAAAGAAGTTTCGACAGAATAAGCAATGACAGGCTGAAGCATAATATTCTCCAGGCTATTCCTTTTTGGGTAGCCTCTTTAGTTGCAGGATTATTGGCCGTTGCCTATTCCAGGGCCTTTGCATTCCTGGAGGGCACCACCTTCGATGTTTTAAGATATCACGGCTGGTTCATTTTTATCCTTACCCCGATTTGTTTTTTACTAGGCTGGTGGCTTGTTTTTAAATACGCGCCATATGCCCGAACGAGCGGCATTCCGCAGGTGCGTGCCGCTATTGATTTAGACACTACGCATTATGATAAAAAAATAAAAAAATTATTAAGCATTAAAATACTGGTTATAAAAGTAGTTTCCGGTCTTTTTATGATCCTGGGTGGTGGCGCTGTTGGTAAAGAAGGCCCGATAATACATTTGTCAGGAATTATTTTCAAAAAATTTAATGACTGGCTGCCTTCATGGTGGCCACCGATTTCGAAAAGAAATATGATTACAGCGGGAGCTGCTGCGGGGTTGGCTGCGGCTTTTAACACTCCCCTGGGAGGAATTGTTTTTGCAATTGAAGAGCTTACCCAAACGCATTTCAGTTATTTTAAAACGGCACTGTTTACCGCCGTTATTATTGCCGGGTTAACCGCACAGGGAATTCTTGGCCCTTACCTGTATTTAGGATTTCCGGATGTGACACAAATTAAAAATTCAATTGTTTTCTCGTTGATAATTGTTGCGATGCTTTCGGGGTTGCTGGGAAGTTTTATGTCAGTGATTCTTTTGAGGATTTTCAGGTGGAAAAAAACTTTTAAGTTTACCTATCAGCACGTTATTTATGTTTTTGTGTGTGCGATGTTAATGGCTTCCATCGGTTTTTTTCTTGATTCCAATATTTTAGGATCAGGAAGAAATATAATGCTCACTACTTTGTTTAGTTCCGATAAGTATGTTCACTGGTACACGACAATATTCAGGATTGTGGGACCCATTTTAAGTTTTGGAACAGGAGCGTCTGCCGGAATTTTTGCACCTTCCATTTCAGCAGGTGCCAGCGTTGGATCTTTTATGGCGGGCGTTTTTAATGAATCAGCTTCCAACGCAAATTTGTTGATCTTATGCGGCATGGTTGGCTTTCTAACCGGTGTTACCCGCACTCCATTTACTTCTGCCATTCTTGTGTTAGAGATGACCGACAGGCACAGCGTAATATTTTATTTATTAATTGCCGGGATGCTTGCCCAGCTTATTTCTTTATTTGTTGACAAGCATTCTTTGTATGATCATTTAAAAGTGCACACCTTGCACGATCTGACGCACGAAGGCGAACCAACCCAGGTAGAAACTTAAAAAAATAGATTGACTACCAAAGCAAACTAAATGTCGGCAGTAAAAAGAATGTCAATATTTAAAATTATTCCTTACTTTTGCAGCCCTTTTGGCATTTTATGTTTTGGCCGAATGGGGTTTCTTAAAAACATATTTCCCACATGGCTCCATAAGCTCCCGTCTGTTCGGGACGCCGGCAAGGGTGTAAAATAAAATATTTAAAAATAATGCCAAAGGTTAAAACCAACTCCAGCGCCAAGAAGCGCTTCAAAGTAACCGGTACCGGTGAAATCACTTTTCAAAAAGCTTACAAACGTCACATCCTTACAAAAAAATCCACGAAACGCAAAAGAGCGTTACGCAAAAGAGGTGTTGTCAGCGATGCTAACAGACCGTTTGTGATGAGATTGCTAAGAATGAAGTAATTATCAAAATCCAATCAATTTAAAATTAACAACAAAGGATTTTGAAAATGGATAAATTCCTGCTCGAAAATCCTGAAACTAAAAAATATTAATTATGCCACGTTCATCAAATGCAGTAGCATCAAGGGCAAGAAGGAAAAGAGTTCTTAAAGCCGCCAAAGGTTATTATGGTAAGAGAAAAAATGTTTATACCGTTGCCAAAAATGTAATGGAAAAAGGGCTTACCTATAGCTATGTAGGCCGCAAATTAAAAAAGCGTGAATACCGTGCACTATGGATTGCCCGTATCAACGCAGCCGTAAGGGAGGAAGGAATGACTTACAGCCAGTTTATTCATAAATTAAATGAAAAAAATATTACGCTTAACAGGAAAGT
>JBDTHD010000126.1:0-5945 GCA_039937075.1 Ginsengibacter sp.
ATTGCATAACATTCATTATAATTTTTAAAATCTCCGGTGGCAAAAATAGCCATTGCCGCATTGGCCATCACGACTGCATTCTGCGCCCAGCTTCCTTCGCTCTTTAAAATTTTTAGAAATATTTTTGCAGCCTCCTCGGTAGAATTACCACCATAAATATCTGCGGGGCTAACAGTTCTTTTTCCTAAATATTCGGCAGTTAAAATTTGTTCGCCTTCATTAGTAATCACTTTTGTATCGCCCGTCAGCGAAATTTCATCATATCCATCGAGGCTGTGAATGATCATAAATTTTGCCTCAGATTGCTGCAGCAAATAAGAATAAATTCTTGCCATTTCTAAATTATAAACTCCAATCATCTGAACGCCTGGCTGCGCAGGATTTACCATTGGTCCAAGCATGTTGAAAAACGTACGAACACCTAAATTTTTTCTTACCGGGCCAACCACTTTTAAAGCAGGATGAAAAAGGGGAGCGTGCATAAAACAAATATTTACTTCGTCAATTTCCCTAAGTAATTTTTTATTATCGTTTGAAAAATGATATCCCAAACTTTCCATAACATTACTCGAACCACTTATGGAAGTAGCACCGTAATTGCCGTGTTTGGCCACTTTAAGCCCTGCGCCAGCAACTATGAAGCAACTTAGGGTAGAAATATTAAAAGTGTTTTTTCCATCGCCGCCTGTGCCTACAATATCAATTACATTGTATCCGTTTAATTTTACCGGAACACACAATTCAATCAGTGCATCGCGAAAACCCAATAGCTCGGGAATGGTAATGCTTCGCATCAGAAATACGGTGGTGAAAGATGCTATTTCAGTGTCAGAATAAATTCCTTTGGAAATATTCACTAAAACTTCTTTTGCTTTTTCCCGCGAAAATGTTTTGTGTTCAAATAAAAATTGTAGTATTTTTTTCATGATCACAACTAATTAAAAATCATTATTAAAACTTCATTTACTGGTAACCGTTATACCAAAATAAAGTAGCCGCTAAACTATCTAAACCCCAGTTGAGCCAACGCCCAGCCAATTCCTCATTATCTTTTCACCATCGGGCGTCAAAACACTTTCGGGATGAAACTGAACGCCCTGAACATCAAAGCTTTTGTGTCGCAAGGCCATAATATATCCGTTTTCATCTTCAGCCGTAATTTCCAAATCCTCCGGGAAATTTTCTTTTGCAACAATCCAGGAATGATACCTTCCTGCTTCAAGTTCATTTGGCAAATTTTTAAAAATATCATTTTCAGATTGAGTGCGATCTTTCCTCACTTTTATTTTTGTTGCCACTCCGTGGTAAACTTCTTTTAGGTTTATCAACTTGCCTCCAAAAGCTTCTGCAATTGCCTGTTGTCCCAAACATACGCCCAGTATAGATTTGGAAGATGCATATTCTTTTATAAGCGACAAAAGCAATCCGGATTCTGACGGTAGTCCGGGACCGGGTGATAAAATAATTTTGTCATATTCTTTTATTTTTTCCAAAGAGATTTTATCATTGCGGAACACGTCCGTTTTCGCATGAATTATTTTTTCGACGACATGAACAAGGTTGTAAGTGAAAGAATCGTAATTATCAAAAATCAAAATTTTCATCTTCTAAATATTTTCCGCTGATTTTATCGCGGCGGTTAAAGCATTTAATTTATTGTTTACTTCCTCCAACTCACTGGCTGGATTCGAGGCAGCCACAATTCCCGCGCCTGCCTGGTAATTCAAGTGATTGCCCTTGCTTAAAAAAGTACGAATCATAATCGCATGATTGATATCGCCGTTAAAACCAACAAATCCAATGCAACCGCCATAATATCCCCGCGGATTATTTTCATATTTATCAATCAATTGCATTGCTTTGTATTTTGGCGCTCCGCTTAACGTTCCTGCCGGGAAAGTGACTGCCAGTAAATGAAAAGGATTGGTATTTTTTTCTGCGACCCCTTTTACTTCGCTTACTAAATGAATAACATGAGAAAAATATTGCACTTCGCAAAAATGGCTTACGGTCACATTGCTGCACAAACGGCTGAGATCATTTCGAGCTAAATCAACCAGCATCACATGTTCAGCGTTTTCTTTTTTATCTTTTAATAATTTTTCTGCCAATTGTTCATCCTGCGTATCATTTCCTGTTCGCCTGAAAGTTCCTGCTATCGGGTGCATGATAGCTATATTATTTTTCACTTTCAATTGTGCTTCAGGGCTGCTGCCAAATAAATGATAGTCGCCATAATCAAAGTAAAAAAGATAAGGACTAGGATTTATATTTCTCAAAGCACGATATACATTGAAATCATCACCGGAAAATTTCTGCTGAAATTTCCTGCTTAAAACCACCTGGAACGCATCGCCTCTTTCACAACTGCCAATTCCTTTTTTCACCATATCCACGTATTCTTTATCAGTCAATGGAGAAGTTTCATTTCCAACGGCTGCAAAAGGAAAAGTGGGAACATCTTTACTTTTGATGATATTTTCAATCATCTCAACATCACTCTCAAGGCCATTAATACGATTTTCACAAATGAATAATTCGTTTTTAAAATGATTAATAGCAATCACATATTGATAAAGACGATATCGAACTAAAGGAATAACAGCTTCAGGAGAATTAAATTTTATGGTTTCAAAAAACTGCACTGCGTCAAAAGTGGTGTACCCAAACAGACCCTGCGCCATACTAACAGGCATTTGTGCAGGTTCTGTAATATTAAAATGTTGCATAAAATTCCAAATCTCATCGGGCATTTTGGTTGACGTAGTGATTGCTATTTTCACCGGTTCATGGTTTGGAAATTTGTATTCTATTTCATCCAGATTTTTAATCTCGATACCCGCGATGGCATTGATGCCGATAAACGAAAAACTATTTTCACCCGCATGAAAATCGGCGCTTTCTAAAAGAATAGTATCCCGAAAACGATCGCGAAGGCGAAGGTAAATTCCGACAGGCGTATAAACATCTGCCAATAATTTTTTTGACGTTGTTGTTAATTCAATTTTTTTCATAACATAAAAAAACCCCAGCTTAATGCCGGGGCGTTGTATTTATTTTTTCCACAAATAATAGCAATTCGGCACAATCTTTAGATCGTGTGCCACCAGCTATTATATGTGTTATTGATTTTCATTGTCGGCGGCAAAGATGAAAGGAAAAATTTTAATCAACAAATTTTTTTTTCAAAACTAAAAAAAATCCTAAAATAAATAGACGCACAACTTTATGGTGTAACTTTTAATCTAACCCTAAATTGATAATATTGAAACCCACTTTATTTTTTTTTCTGTTAAGTTTTTCATGCCTGGCAAAAGCCCAAAAGATTGATAGCATTTATGTTGATCTTTATACAGACAGTTTGAAAAAAGGAGAATATAATTACATAAATATTGACGGCAAACTGTCCAACGGAAGATACCTGCCATTAGATACAACGCAAATTATTTTTTCATCGAATGAAGGGAAGTTTTTTGGAAACTCGTTATATATTGATCCGAATTTTTCAAAAGAAAAAGTAAGCATAAAAGCGGTGCTTAAATCAAATCCTGCCATTTATAAACAATTTGATATCTGGATTAAAAGAATTCCAAACCCAACTAAACTGAAAACGTTGGATGAGATACTGAAAGAGCCTAATTCATCATCAAATAGAAAACGAAGAGTTTAACCCCAATGATAGTTTTTGGTTCAAAAGAAATCCGGAATTCTAAACCGGGCTATAAAATCATTTTATTAAAAAGAGAAAAAAAAACCGGCAAGTTACTTACATCGCACCGCTCAACCGCATACCCTTGCTATCTTCCGATCCTGGGGGAGTTCTGTAGGAGCTGGCCGTATAAGACTTGCCGGGGCGCAAATATAAGAATAGAAATATAAAACCCTGACAGTAAATCAACAAAAAAATGAGATTTTTATTTTTGTTTTTTTAAATTAATATTTTAAAGCGCGGTAACCTGCATTTTTACTTCACATTAATGGTAACTGTTGTATCCAACCTACTTCCATAAGAACGGTGAGCGCCATCAGCAAACTGTAGCGCTAATTTGTGTTTTCCAGCAGGCAATTTCAACTCGGCTTTTTCCTGGGCGTTTCCAAAATGTAGATGTGTACTGTCTTTTGGAACCACTTCGCCCGTTGGAATAGAATCTTCTGCATCAATTAAAATATGAAAATGGCCCGAGTTTGGCTTTACAGCACCCGCAGAATCAACAGCGATTCCTTTGGCTCCCATTTCTACTTTTACCGGAGAAGAAACCGTTTGGCCGTCCTTTAGATTTTTAAAAAACACCATTGATCCAGCCGGAATTTCCGGCATTGGAGATTCTGACTTCATCATCGCAGCGTGAGAAGTGTCTGTGGACATTGTTGTAGAATCAGAAGCAGTAGTAGTTTCAGAATTACCACCTGAATTGCAGGAAATTAGTCCCATTAATAATAGTGCAGGAATACTTAAAAGTTTTTTCATTTTATTAAATTATAAAGGTTTGACAATCGGGTAAATATCATTTTTTTTCAATAATAGTCAATCAAAAAAATTAAAATATCATTAGGGAATAAGCAAGAAATTAAAAGCCTAAACTGGGTTGATTTGCTTTTGAATCAAAAGAAGCCATTCCAATCAGTTCATCAGCGCGGCCGATAAAAGCTTTATAATAAATCAAAATAGTATATTCATTTTCCGCTTCAAAATTATCACCATCCATTTGGGTTCGGTCAGAAAAATTATTTTGATCCACCGCCATATAAGTGTAATCATAGTATCCCTGCTTTAATAAAAGATGAGTTTGATAAAGCTGTTTTTCAGGATTGTAAATCATTTTGAGGCTGTCAATATAATTGTAATTAGAAAGCTGGCCGAAAAGATAAATATCTTTATTCGTATAAGGCTGACCGTCAGGTGGTGCAAATGAAAAATTAACGGTGGCATAGTCGCCTTCATAATAAGGATTTACTCCGCGGATGGCTTCTATAGAAGACATGCCGTTCATGTCCTGGTAATATACATACCGCTGCGAGTTTAAAGGAATGTCTGTTCTCAAAAAAATATCCGTCGAGTTGTTATTATAGTTAGCCGTTAAAACCCTGTCACTTTGCAAATGAAAATCCCTTACGTCCAGCCAGCGCCACTCTTTGCCTGCGGGAAAAATACAAGTGTTGGGGGAATTGTATTCTAATGAAGTGCCTCTTATAAAAGCTGGTTTTAAATTAGAAATCGCATTATCCCACCGATAATTTTGGAGCACCACCACTTTTATTTGCTGCGGCGCGTTAAAAGACTGCAACGCCTTTACATCCACTGTAAATTCTACTTTTTGGCCCGCTTGGTTATCCTGAGAAGCAAAGGGCTGCACAATTCTTGCAGCTATTGACGCTTTGTTATCCAACACCATTATTCGTTTTGTAAATACAATTTGAGAAGTGTCATTATTTAAGAAAACTTTTAAAATATAATTTCCGGAGCGTGTGAGAGAAATATTTTGATCGGGCAATACCGCCTGGTAATGCGTGTATCGGACGTGAGACAATGAAGAAAAATGATAGTCACTAATTCTTTGTTGGGTAAATCCTTTTAAATATTCAAACTGGCCTAGATTGGCAGGAGACCAATCACTGTTACACAATTGATAGGTATAGTAATAATATTTTACGTCCGCATCAAGATCATCAAAAAACAATTGGAGCTGATCATTTCCGTTTAAATGAATTACAGGAATCGTAAGTTGATTTCCAACTGCAAAAAGCCTTACGGTTTTAATATTGCTTACATAAACACTGTCGGGGTTCAGGGCCATTAAATTATTGGCTGCCAATAAAAAGAGAAAAATAAAAACTAGTTTAAGGGTTTTCATTTAAATGTTTTAAAAAAAATTAGTTTTACAAAAATCAAATTTAGGCCTTTTGGACGTTTCTTCATTTATAGCAAGGCGAATTGCCTTTAATAA